>CAJYIG010000361.1 GCA_913774725.1 uncultured Curtobacterium sp.
TCGTCGTCTTCGTCGGCGCGGCCGTGCTCTCCCGACGCGGCGGGCGACGGGTACGGCCGGCCGCCGCCCAGCCCCCGGTCGTCGCCCCGACGGCCGCCGCCTGACCAGCACCAGCACCAGCACCAGCACCAGCACACTGAACACCCGACTGCACACCGGAAGGCACGACCCCATGACCGACACGACCACCACCCGGCCCGGCACCCGACCCGCCGACGCCTCCGTCGACTACGAGACCCTGGCCGCACGCTTCCGGCCGATCTTCGACCGCATCGCCGCCGGTGCCTCCGAGCGGGAGCAGGACCACCGCCTGCCCTCCGACGAGATCCGGGAACTCGCCGCCGCGGGCTTCGGCGCGGTCCGCGTCCCCGTCGCGTTCGGGGGTGCCGGCGCGACGCTCCCGCAGCTCTTCCGCCTGCTCACCGAGCTCGCGGCCGCCGACAGCAACATCCCGCAGGCCCTGCGTGGACACTTCGCCCTGGTCGAGGACCGTCTCGTCGGCCGTTCCGGCGAACGCGACGCCTGGCTCGAGCGGTTCGGCCGCGGCGAGATCGCGGGCAACTCCTGGACCGAGGTCGGCACCGTGCAGATCGGCGACGTCATCACCAAGGTCACCCCGCAGGACGACGGGACCTTCCGCATCACCGGGCAGAAGTACTACTCGACCGGCAGCATCTTCGCGGACTGGATCGACACGTACGCGGAGCGCACCGACACCGACGAGCGGGTCATCGCGATCGTCGACGCACACCAGCCCGGGGTCGCCCACTCCGACGACTGGGACGGCTTCGGCCAGCGCACCACCGGCTCGGGGACGAGCACGTTCACCGACGCCGTCGTGCAGGCCGACGCGGTCGTGCTGTTCGACGAGCGGTTCCGGTACCAGACCGCCTTCTACCAGGCGGTGCTCCTCACCGTCCTCGCCGGGTCGGTCCTGGCCGCCGAGCGGGAGATCGCGCTGCAGGTCCGGAACCGCAACCGGGTGTTCTCGCACGGCAACGCCGACACCTTCGCCCAGGACCCGCAGATCCTGCAGGTCGTCGGCGAGGTGTCCGCGGCGGGCTTCGCGGCGAGCGCGATCGTCGACCGGGCGGCCGAGGCCCTGCAGGCCGCGTACGAGGGTGCGGCACTCGACGAGGCCGAGGACGAGCGGCGCAACGACCGCGCCGAGCTCGCGACCGCGCAGGCGCAGGTCGCGCTCACGTCACTCGCGACCACGGCGACCTCGCACCTGTTCGACGCCCTGGCGGCCTCGGGCGTGAGCACCACGAAGAACCTCGACCGGCACTGGCGGAACGCCCGCACCGCGGGCAGCCACAACCCGTGGGTGTTCAAGGCGCGGATCATCGGCGACCACGCCGTGAACGGTGTCGAACCGCCACGGGTCTGGGCGATCGGGGCCACGCGCCGCGGCTGAGCGAGGCCGTGCCGGACGTGCAGGAGCCGGGAGGACGGTCCCGGCTCCTGCACGCACCACCGGGAACCCCTCACCCCCGGTCGAACACCAGTGTCTCGTCGTCCGCCGCGGTCACCCGTCCGGTCCGCGCGAACTCGGCCCAGATCGCCCGCAGCGCGCGCCCGCGCCGCTCGATGACCGGCCAGTCCCGCTCCGGCACGAACCGGCTGCCGACCCACGCCGACCGTCCGCCGAGCAGCAGCGGCAGGTCGCTCATGTGCACCGCCCCGACCGGCGCCACCGACGGGTGCCGCAGCAGCCGGTACACCGTCGCACGACCACCGGCCTCCCGGTGCCGAGCGGCGAAGCGTCGTGCATCGCGCCCGTAGACCACCTCGGACAGCGGCCGGACGAGCAGCCATCGCAGCAGCGACCGGAGCGGCCGCCAGCGCGCCACCGTCCGGAGCCCGGGGACGAGCGGCACGTACATGCCCGCCTCGTCGGACCCCGACCCGATGAGCACGTCCACGTCGGGCGCGACGGACCGCCAGGCCCGGTCGGTGTCGCGTTCGGCGGGCAGCGGCGCGAAGCCGTACTGCGTGCCGAACGGCATGCCGCCGGCCAGGCCGTACCGACCCCCGGCCGTCGTCGCGCGGGCCTGCCGCTCGAGGACCTCGTCGAGCGGGGTGTCCACCGCGACGGCGCCGACGGCCCGCACCATCGCCCGGTTCATCCGCGCCCGACCCCGCGACAGCCCGAGCGGAGCGCTCTGCACGATCGCGCGTCGGAACAGGCCGCGCGCACCCTCGCTGATCATGAGGTGCGCGATCGCGTCGGCCCCGGCGGACTGGCCGAACGCCGTCACCGACCCGGGGTCACCGCCGAACGCCGCGATGTTCCGCTGCACCCACCGGAACGCCTCCACCAGGTCGAGCAGCCCGAGGTTCGCCGGCACCGTCTCGCCGTCGCCGAGGAACCCGAGCACCCCGAGCCGGTAGGTCACGGTGACGACGACCACGCGCTGCTCGGTCACCAGGTCGTGGGCGTCGTGGATCGGCAGGTCCCCACCGCCGAGCACGTAGGAGCCGCCGTGCACCCAGACCATCACCGGCAGGCGCTCGTCGGGTCGGACGTCGGTCGGCACCGTGATGGTCAGGCGCTGGCAGTGCTCGTCGACCCGCAGGTGGTCCATCGACGGCAGGAGCTGGTCGACGATCAGTGCGCTCGGCTGCGGCGGGACGGGTGCCGGCGTGTCCGCGCGGAACGGCTCGGTGGACGGCGGCTGCGGCGTCGGCGGGGCGAAGCGCTCGGCCTGCGCGTAGGGGATCCCGAGGGCGCGGGTCACCTCGCCGTCGACGACCGCCTCGATCGTGCCGGCCGGGGGGTCGAAGGAGCGGGTGTCGGTGGAGGGCACCGGCCCACGCTAACGACCGGACCTGGGACGGACGCGCCGCAGGCGTCGTGCCTGCTGGTACTGCGTCGGAACGTCGTGCGACAAAAACTACACAGCGGGTGGTTTTTGGGGTAGCGTCGGTCTCGATCTCGCCGGGGAGCATCGATCCTCGACGGGCCCCGACAACCTGACAGGACCGAAGGAGCCCTCTGCCATGCCCACCACCTCTGTGCAGCTGTACTCGCTGCGCGACGCCATCGCCGACGACCTCGACAAGGCCATCGCCCGGGTACGCGAGATCGGCTACGAGAACGTCGAGCCGTACGCGTTCGTCGAGCGCGCGGCCGACCTCGAGAAGGCGTTCGCCGCCACGGGTCTGCAGGCTCCGTCCGGTCACGTCGCCGTGATCGACGCCGAGGACACCGCCCCGATCTGGGACGCCGCGGAGCGCCTCGGCATCAAGACCGTCATCGACCCGTTCATCCCGACCGACCGCTGGCAGACCGCCGACGACGTCGCGAAGATCGCGGAGCGCGTCAACGAGCTCACCGCCGAGGCCAGCGCCCGCGGCCTGCAGTTCGGCTACCACAACCACCAGTGGGAGTTCACGAACAAGGTCGACGGTCGCACCGTCTACGACCTGTTCGTCGAGCAGCTCTCGCCGGAGACCGTGCTCGAGGTCGACACCTTCTGGGCCACCGTCGGCGGCGCCGACGCCCCGGCCGTCCTGAAGGCGCTCGGCGACCGCGTCGTCGCGATCCACGTCAAGGACGGCAAGGTCGACGGTGACATCCTCACCGCGCTGCCCTCGTCCGAGAGCGCCCTCGTCGTGCCCGAGGCACTGCAGCGTGCGTTCGAGAACCAGACCCCGGCCGGCCAGGGCGACGTCGACGTGCGGGGCATCCTCGCCGCCGCGCCGCAGGCCATCCGCGTCGTCGAGTTCGACGCCTACTCCGGTGACGTCTTCCAGGGCATCACCGAGTCCCTCGCCTGGCTGAAGGACCACGACCTGTCCGCGGAGTCCGGCAAGTGAGCCGCGTCGGAGTCGGCGTCATCGGTGCCGGCAACATCTCGGACCAGTACCTCACCAACCTGACGCAGTTCGCCGACGTCGAGGTCCTGATGGTCGCCGACGTCATCCTCGAGCGTGCTGCCGCGCAGGCCGAGAAGTACGGCGTCCCCTCGTCGGGCACCGTCGAGGAGCTCCTGGCCCGCGACGACGTCTCGATCGTCGTGAACATCACGATCCCGGCCGAGCACGCGAAGGTCGGCCAGCAGATCATCGCCGCCGGCAAGCACACCTGGAGCGAGAAGCCGGTCGCAACCACCGCCGAGGACGCCCAGGCGCTCCTCGCTGCGGCCGAGGCCGCCGGCGTGCGGTACGCGACCGCCCCCGACACCGTGCTCGGCGCCGGGATCCAGACCGCGATCCGGGCCATCGCCCGCGGTGACATCGGCACGCCGCTCACCGCGACGACGATGTTCCACGTGCCCGGCCCGGACCAGTGGCACCCGGACCCCGAGTTCCTCTACGCCGAGGGCGCCGGTCCGCTGTTCGACATCGGCCCGTACTACGTCACGACCCTGCTCCACGCGTTCGGCTCGGCCTCGCGCGTGCAGGCCGTGTCGTCGAAGTCGCGCGAGACCCGCGTGATCGGCTCGGGTCCCCGTGCCGGCACGGAGTTCGCGGTCGAGGTGCCGACGCACCACGCCGCGCTCATCTCCTTCGCCGACGGGCAGTCCGCGCAGACGACGCTGTCGTTCCAGCACGCCCTGCCCCGCAACGGCTTCGTCGAGATCAACGGCTCCGAGGGCACCATCGTGCTGCCGGACCCGAACGTCTTCGACGGTGACAGCACGCTGTGGACGCTCGGCAAGGACGAGCCGACGACCCTCGAGCACAAGGGCTCCACCTGGGGTCGCGGCACGGGCGTCGTCGAGATGGCCCGCGCGATCGCCGAGGGCCGCCCGGAGCGCGCCTCCGGTGCCGTCGCGTCACATGCGCTCGACGTCATGCTCGGCATCCGGGACGCCGCCGAGTCCGGCCAGGCCGTCGAGATCACCTCGCGGATCACGAAGCCGGAGCCGCTGCCGGAGGACTTCGACCCGGCTGCCGCCGTCCTGGCGGAGGGCGTGCGCGCCTAGCCAGCCACCTGACGGACGGGAGGCGCGGTGCCGGCTGGCACCGCGCCTCCCGTCCGTCTCGTGGTGCGTCCGATCCACCCAACGGGCCGGACCTGTCGCGTTCAGAGCTGCGCGCCGACGTCCTTCGCCCTGCGGGCGAACTGCGGACGGCGCGTCCTGCCCGCTCGGGGGAGCAGGACGCAACCGACCGGCCATCCGGCTTCGTCCCGAGGGCCGATACCGACGGGCGCCGTGCCGTGTCAGGGTCGGACCAGGAGGGGATCCGACCGCTGTCGAAGGAGGCACCACGGACACCGCACACGACCGAGCACCACGACGACGAGTCCTGCCGACGGTCCTGGTGGCCGCTGCCGTGCTGGTCGTCGGGACCGGTGCCGCTGTCGGCGTGCACCTCGAGCGCGCTGCCGAGGTCGCGCGGCGGCTCCCTCCGGCGAGCGCCACGTCGGAGCAGGTCCTGCGCGTCTACCTCCGAGCCGCCGAGGCCCACGACTGCGCGGTGACCGAAGCACTCACGGCCTCGGACGCGTCGGGCACACGCGGTCAGTCGTGGTGCGGCCAGCGGCAGCCGACGTCGTGGTTCGACGAGCACCCGGACCTGCTGGCCCACCGGAACGTCGGCGCCGTCGAGCGGATCCCGGCCGACGAGCGCGGCGGGGTCGCCGAGGAGTGCATCCCGGTCGACGTCACCGAGACGAACATGACGGGTGCCGACCCCGGGACCCTTCGGGGGTGGCAGTTCTGCTTCCACAACACCGAGGACGGGTGGCGTCTGTCCGACCAGGGCTACGGCTGATCGGTCCGTGCCCCTGGTCGGTCACCGCCGTCGGCCACCACCGCCGCCGGTGGCCACCTCCGTCAGCCGTGCCATGAGCCCGCGGGGGACGAAGCGGTGCGCGTTGGCCGTGACCACGTTGCCGAACCCGGAGACCACGGTCGGCCCGCCGGACCAGGCGAACGCGCGGAGCCCGACGGCGGCGACCTGCTGCGGGGTCTGCCGACCGCGCTCCAGGAAGCCCGCTGCACCCGGGTGCCGAGCGGCCTCGTCGAAGAACCCGGTCTCGGTCGCCCCGGGACAGAGCGCGAGGAACCGCACGCCGCTCCCCCGGTTCTCCTGCCAGATCGCCTCGGTGAACGACAGCAGGAACGCCTTCGTCGCGCCGTAGACGGCCATCCCCGGCGTCGGTTGGAACGCGGCGACCGACGACACCGTCATCACACCGCCGAGGCGGCGCTCGAGCATGCCCGGCAGGAACGCGTGCACGAGTCGGACGACGGCGGTGCAGTTCAGGTCGATCTGGGTGCGGATCCGCTCCGGGGTGGCATCGACGAAGGGGCCGTGGTCGCCGACGCCGGCGTTGGCGACGAGGACGTCGACCCGGGTGCCGGACAGCGCGGTGACGACCCGGTCGACGCCGTCCGCCGTGGCGAGGTCGGCCGAGACCGTCTCCGCAGCAACGCCGTGGTCGCGGCGGATCCGGGCGGCCAGGGCGTCGAGGCGGTCGGCCGAGCGGGCGACGAGGACGACGTCGGCCCCGGCGGCGGCCAGCCCGAGCGCGAGCTCCTCGCCGATCCCGCCACTGGCGCCGGTGACGAGGGCGCGGAGGCCTCGGAAGGGACTGCGGGGACGGCTCATGGACCCTGCGTACACCCGGCAGTGGCGAGGTCGACCGTGATCGCGGTACAGTGCCGACCAGAGGGAAAAGGCCCGCGCCGTTCGTCGGCCGGGAGCGTGCACGCGTCTCACGGGAGTCGCCACTTCTTCATCGAAGGAGTGCACCCGTGTCTGCACACACCCCACCTGCCCGTCTCCGTGACGCGTGGATCGCCCTGTCCGGGCTCTCCGCCGTGTTCCTGTTCGAGATGCTCGACAACTCGGTCCTCACCGTCGCCCTGCCGACGATCGGCCGTGACCTGGCGGCCTCCACCGCCTCGCTGCAGTGGGTCTCGAGCGCGTACTCGGTCGCGTTCGGCGGCCTGATGCTCCTGTTCGGAGCGGTCGCCGACCGGTTCGGCCGCCGTCGCACCATGCTCGTCGGGCTGACGCTGCTCGCGGTGGCGAGCGCCGCGACCGTCCTCGTGACCAGCGTGGAGCAGCTCGTCGTCGTCCGGGCCCTGATGGGACTCGCCGCCGCGATGACCACCCCTGGTTCGATGGCGCTGACCTTCCGGCTCTTCTCCGGCGACGAGCTGCGCGTCCGGGCACTGACGGTGGTCTCGACCGCCGGGCTCGTCGGGCTCGCGGTCGGTCCGACGATCGGGGGCTTCGTCCTCGCCGTGGCGCCGTGGCAGGTGCTCCTGGTCGCGAACGTGCCGATCGCCCTCGTCGCACTCGTCGGCATCCGGTCCGGCGTCGGTGCGGACCAGCCGGAGGACCTGCACCGGCACCCGCTCGACCTCGTCGGCGCGGTGCTCGGGACGGCCGCGGTCGTGGGTGTCCTGGTGACCCCGACGCTCGCCGTGTCCACGGGTGGCTGGCCGGCATGGGCCACTGCGATCGCCACCGTCGTCGCCGTCGTCGGCTTCGTCGTGCGGGAGCGCTCCGCCCGGCACCCGCTGCTCGACCTCGCCCTGGTGGCCCGGCCCCTCGTCGCGAGCGGCCTGGCGTACAAGGCCGCGGCTGGCCTCGCGACCGCCGGCCTGTCGTACGCGGTGACCCTGCAGCTGCAGGCCGCGTGGGGCTGGCCGCCCGCCCTCGCCGCGATCGGGACCCTGCCCCAGGTCGTGGTGCTGCTGGTGAGCGGCCGGTTCGTCGGACCGTTCGTCCGTCGGGTCGGGCTCGAGCGGGCCGCGTGGACGAGCGCCACGGCGGTCGTCGTCGGGCTCGCCGTGTTCACCCTGCTCGGTCGTACCGGGTACCCGGCCGTCGCGGTCGCCCTCGTGCTCGTCGCGGCCGGGATGCGTGTCGTCGGAGCGGTCGCCGGGGCCAGCGTCCTGTCCGGGCTGCCGACCGACCGCACCTCGGTCGGAGCGGCGCTCGTCGACACCGCGAGCGAGCTCGCCACCGCGGTCGGGATCGCGGCGACCGGCACGGTGCTCGCGGCGTTCGTCCCGGGCAGCATCACCGTCGCCCCGACCACGGCCGTGCACGCTGCCGCCGTCGTCGGTGCGCTGCAGGTCGCCGGGGCCGTGATCACCGTGGTCGCGGCGCTGCTCGTCACCGTCGGGGTGCTCCGCGCGCGACGCGGCGTCGGCACACCGGAACCGACGCCGGCCCCGACCCCGACCCCGACCCCGGCGATGCCGTCCACGTCCCCGTCCCCTTCCTCGACCGCTTCCGTCCACGACCAGGAGTCCTCCCGTGCCTGAGACCACCACGCCCCGCCCGCCCCTCGACCCCGAGCTCGCCGTCTTCCTGACCGCGCTCGAGGCCCGTGGCCCGTTCACCATCGACGCCGCGGCCCTGCCCCGGATGCGCGCACTCGACGTCAGCGAGCAGGAGCTCGACGACCGACTGCGCTCCCGCGGCCTGGAGCGGCGGAGCATCACCGTCCCCGGCCACGGCGGCGACCCGATCGACCTCGCGGTCATCCAGCGCACCGGCCGGACCGGTCCGACCACGGGCGTCTACACGATCCACGGCGGCGGCATGGTGATGGGGCACCACCTCGGCAACCTCGACTCGTACGACGACTGGCTGCTCGACCACGACGTCGTGCTCGTCAGCGTGGACTACCGCCTCGCCCCGGAGCACCCTGACCCGACCCCCGTCGAGGACTGCTACGCCGGACTCGTCTGGGTCGCGGAGCACGCCGACGAGCTCGGCATCGACCCGGCGCGCATCGTCGTCGCGGGACAGAGCGCGGGCGGGGGCCTGGCCGCGGGGACGGTCCTGCTGGCCCGGGACCGCCGCGGCCCCGAGGTCCTCGCCCAGGTCCTGGTCTCCCCGATGCTCGACGACCGCGACGCGACCGTGTCGACGCGGCAGATCGACGGCGTCGGGGTCGCCGACCGGCAGGCGATGCACTTCAGCTGGGGCGCCTACCTCGGCGAGCGCCGTGGCACCGACGACGTCTCCCCGTACGCGGCACCCGCACGCGCCGAGGACCTCTCCGGGCTCCCCCGCACCTACCTCGACTGCGGCAGCACCGAGGTGTTCCGCGACGAGACGGTGGCCTTCGCGAGCGACCTGTGGGCGGCCGGGGTCGACGCCGAACTGCACGTCTGGCCCGGAGCGTTCCACGGCTTCACGAGCATGGTGCCGGGAGCGGCGGTCTCCCGGTCGGCGGTCGCGGCCCTCGCCGACTGGACGACCCGGCTGCTCGGCGAGCCCGACCCGGTCCGGACACCAGCCGCCTGACAGCGGGCAGCGGGCACCGGGGGCGGGCGACGACGAGGATGGGTTCCACCGCCACGACGGCGGCGGCACCGGCACGTCCCCGCCCTCCCCCGGAAGGACCGCTCCGCATGCTCATCCCCCGCCCCCGCTCCCGCACCGACGGCACCGGCTCGTTCACCCTCGACGAGCGGACCCGCGTCACCGCCGACCCCGCGGCCGAGCCGGTCGCGCAGTACCTCCAGCAGGTGCTCCGCGCATCGACCCGACTCCCGCTGCTCGGCGCCGCCGGCGCGACCGACGTCCCGGCGATCGCACTGCGGATCGCGTCCGACCCGGACGACCTGCCGGCGGGCCCGGGCGGTGACCGGTCCGAGGCCTTCCGCCTCGAGGTCACCGCCGCCGGCGTCGTCGTCACGGGTGGTGGCCCGGCCGGCGTGTTCTACGGCGTCCAGGCCCTGCTCCAGCTCCTGCCCGCCGACGTGTACCGGCGCGGTCGGGTGCGCACCGACGGGTGGACGCTCCCGGTCACGGTCGTCGAGGACGCCCCGGCCTTCGCCTGGCGCGGCGTCATGCTCGACGTCGCGCGGCACTTCCGCACGAAGGCCGAGGTCCTCCGGCTCGTCGACCAGCTCGCGGCGCACCGGATCAACCGCCTGCACTTCCACCTCACCGAGGACCAGGGCTGGCGGATCGAGATCACGAAGTACCCGCGGCTCACCGAGGTCGGGTCGTGGCGCACCGAGTCGCAGGTCGGAGCGCACGTCCCGGACGACGACGGCACGCTCCGGGTGGCGGGGAAGGACGGTCGCCCGCACGGCGGTTCCTACACGCAGGACGACGTCCGCGAGATCGTCGCCTACGCGGCCGACCGGTTCGTCACCGTCGTACCGGAGATCGAGACGCCCGGGCACGTCCGCGCCGCCCTGGCCGCGTACCCGGAACTCGGCGTGCACCCGGACCGGCAGCTCGACGTCTGGACCGAGTGGGGCATCGCGCACGACGTCCTGAACGCCGAGGAGCGCACGGTGCAGTTCTTCCGCGACGTCCTCGACGAGGTGATCGCCCTCTTCCCCTCGGAGTACGTCGGGATCGGCGGCGACGAGTGCCCGAAGGACCAGTGGGAGGACGACCCCCGCACCCAGGAGCGCATCCGCGAGCTCGGACTCGAGGACGAGGAACAGCTGCAGGCCTGGATCGTCGGGCAGCTCGCGGCCCACGTCGAGTCGCACGGCCGGCGCGCGTTCGGGTGGGACGAGATCCTCGAGGGCGGCACGCTCTCCCCGTCGGCGACCGTCGTCTCGTGGCGCGGACTGCAGGGTGCGATCACCGCAGCCCGACGCGGACACGACGTCATCTCGACGCCCGACGACCAGGTCTACCTCGACTACCGGCAGAGCGACCTGCCGAACGAGCCGATCCCGGTGTCGATCGTGCTCACCGTCGACGACGTGTACGCGTTCGACCCGGTGCCCGCGGAACTCACCGAGGCGGAACGAGCGCACGTCATCGGCGGACAGGCGAACATGTGGACCGAGCACGTCGACTCCGTCCGGCGACTCGACTACCAGCTGTTCCCCCGCGTGGTCGCGCTGTCCGAGGCCCTGTGGTCGGCCGACGTCACCGGACCCCGTGACGTCGACGACTTCCGGCAGCGGCTCGAGCACCACCTCGCCCGGCTCGACGCGCTCGGTGTCGAGTACCGGCACGGGTCGGGCCCGCGCCCGTGGGAGGAGCGGCCCGGCGTGCCCGGTCGCCCCCAGACGCGCGCTGAGCGCGCCGCGTACATCGACGCGGTCACCGCGAACATCGCGGACGGCGGTCCGACGCCGTAGCCGCGACCGGACGGCGGACGGGAGGCCCGTGGCGCGCCCGCACCGCGCCTCCTGTCCGGCCACGGCCGTGACGGGAGGCCCGTGGCGGCCCCGGCACCGCGCCTCCCGTCCGACCCGTGTCCGGCCCGGTCCGTGGTCGCGTCGCCGGGCCGGGCGTCAGTCGTCCGCTGCGGGGATGATCGACTCGAGCAGGCGGAGCACCCGCTCGCCGTCGACCGCGTCGGGGTCGAGCAGCCACTGCACCTGGAGTCCGTCGGACGCGGCGATGCCGAGACTCGCCAGGTCGACGGGATCGAGGTCCGCACGGATCCGACCGGCCGCCTGGTCCGCGGCGATGAGCTCGGCGAGGTCGGCGCGGAGTCGGCTGAACCGCTCGCGCATGAAGTCGCGGGTGGCCGGGTGGCCCTCCTGCACCGCGTCGGCGGCGAGGGTCGTGTAGAGCTGCACGAGCCCGGGGACCTCGCGGTTCCGCGAGGCGCTCTCCCGCATGTCACCGATCGCCGACCGCATGCGGTCCGGGGCGTCCTGCTCGCGGACCTCGTGCTCGCGGTAGACGGCGAGCAGCAGTTCGTCACGGCTCGGGAAGTAGTGCCGCAGTGCCGCGTGGGTGATCCCGAGCGCGTCGGCGACCGACCGCAACGAGGACGCGTCGACGCCCTGCGCGGCGACCATGCGGATCATCTCGTCGAGGATCTGTGCACGGCGCTCGGTGCCCTTGCGGTACCCACCGCGTCGGGGCGGGATCGCGCCGTCGTCGTCGACCTCGTGCGTCATCCCACCAACTTACCGCTGGAAGGTTTTCGCGCCACCCCGTCGTGGCCGAGGTCGCCGCGGTCGCGGTCAGGAGTCGTTCGGCTCCGCGGCACCGTCGGGGTCGACCGTGTACTCGTCGACCGGCGCCGGCGTGCCGTCGGCGAGCGCGTCGGTGATCTGGGACAGGCAGCGTGCGAGCACCTCGTTGTCCTCGCTCGACAGGTGGTCCATGACCCCCACCACGGCCTCGTGGAACCGGGCGTATGACGAGTCGATCTTCTCGGCGGCCTGCACCGTGGGCTCGAGCACCTGGGCCCGACGGTCGGTGGGGTGCGGCACGCGGACGATGTCGCCCTTCGCCACGAGCCCGTCGACGATCTTCGTGACCGACGCGTTCGAGACGTTGAGCATGACGGCGAGGTCCTTCGGCCCCATCGCCCGTCCGTCCCGGTGCGCCTGCAGCATGTACCGCGCCGTCAGGAACTCGTTCTTCGTCAGCCCGCTCTCGGCGCGTGCCTGTTCGAGCTGCTGCTCCTCGGCGTGCTGCAGCTTCAGGAGCGCGTCGACGGCGACCTTCGCGGCCCTGGACCGCGGCTCCCTGGCGTAGAGGTGGACGTGCTCGCGGCGGACGACGGTCAGGGGCATCGGCGGATGGTGTCTCTCTGTCGGGCGGATCCGGTCGGAGCGGGTGGCTACGCGGTGGGCGCCGTGAAGAAGTCAGCGTACGACGGCTCGCTGCGCGATGACAGGAGCGAGGGGTCCTGGACGCGGCGGGACACGTAGGCGTCGATGACGGCGGGGTCGGTGAGCCCGACCCGCGTGTGGGTCGCGGAGAGCCGTGACGACCGCGGCATCCCGGAGTACGTGCTGTGCATGGGTGGTCCCGCCTTCCTGCGTCGTTGCCGTCCTGGTCGGACGAGGAGACTGTTTCACGACGTGAACGATCAGTGCAACGAACCTTTCGCGTTCTGTACGGTTCGCGCGGCACCCGACCGGACGGGGCCAGGATGGACGGCATGGCCTACACCGCCGCGGACGACCGCTACGACTCCATGCCCTACCGCCGGACCGGCCGATCCGGCCTCGACCTGCCACTGCTCTCGCTGGGCTACTGGCACAACTTCGGCGACGACAAGCCGTTCGAGACGCAGCGGGCGATCAGTCGCCGGGCGTTCGACCTCGGCATCACGCACCACGACCTCGCCAACAACTACGGCCCGCCCTACGGCGCCGCCGAGGTGAACTTCGGCCGGCTGATGCGCGAGGACTTCCGCCCGTACCGCGACGAGATGGTGATCTCGACGAAGGCCGGGTGGGACATGTGGCCCGGGCCGTACGGGCAGGGCGGCGGCTCGCGCAAGTACGTCCTCGCCTCGCTCGACCAGTCGCTCGAGCGGATGGGCCTGGACTACGTCGACGTCTTCTACTCGCACCGCCTCGACGCCTCGACGCCGCTCGAGGAGACGATGGGCGCGCTCCACACCGCCGTGCAGCAGGGCAAGGCGCTCTACGTCGGGATCTCGTCCTACGACGCCGAGCGCTCCCGGCAGGCCGTCGAGATCCTGCGCGACCTCGGCACGCCGCTCCTGATCCACCAGCCGTCGTACTCGATGCTCAACCGCTGGATCGAGGACGAGGGGCTCCTCGACGCGGCCGGTGAACTGGGCTTCGGCGTGATCGGCTTCACCGCGCTCGCACAGGGGCTGCTCACCGGGCGGTACCTCGACGGCGTGCCGGAGGACTCGCGCGCTGCCGCGGGAAAGTCCCTCGACGCCGGCAGCCTGACGGACGAGGTCGTCGGCCACCTGCGGGCGTTGGACGACATCGCCTCCGAGCGCGGCCAGAGCCTCGCGCAGCTCGCGCTCGCGTGGGCGCTGCGCGACGAGCGGGTGACCTCGCTCGTCATCGGGGCGTCGCGCGTGGAGCAGCTCGAACAGAACGTCGCGGCGCTCGGCAACCTGTCCTTCACGGACGACGAGCTGCGTCGCATCGACGAGCACTCGGTCGGGGTGCTCGACGTCGACCTGTGGTCAGGCGCCCGTTCCGGTCAGGTGAGCTGATCCCCCGACCGCTCGACTCGGCGGTACGCTACACATCAGTGGGGCGGATCGCCGGGTCGTCCCGCGGGCGGGACTGAAGCCCACCACCGTGGCAGCGGTGATGGGCTCCGGGTTGCCCTCCGAGTGGAAGGCCGAGGGCGCAACAACCGCCCCCGAGTTCTACGACTCGGGACCAGCATACGCGAGCCCGCTCGCGCATGCAGCCCTCGGCCGCTCCCGCTCTTCGTGTCCGCCGGCGCTGACACGGAAGGTGGTCTCGATGTCGAAGGACACCGAGCCCGACCGCAGGCGTCAGGTGCCGTGGCTGGGGATCGCGAGCTTGCTCGTGACCGTGGTCCGGCTCCCGCTCGACCCGTGGCGGAAGGGCCAGTAGGCAGGGCGGCCCGTACCCGGTCGGGTACGGGCCGCTCCGGTCCCCGGTGTCAGGCCAGGCCGAGGCGCTCGTCGAGCAGCGACAGGAGCCGCTCGCGGAACGGCACCGCCGACCAGCCGTGGTCCGCACCGTCGACGACCGTCAGCCGCGCCCCGGGCAGCAGCTCGGCGTACCGGCGGCCGTACGACACCGGCACGATCGCGTCCTCGGTGCCGTGCACCACGTCGGCCGGCCCGGTGTACCCGGACACCGGGCCGTAGACGTCGAGCCCGTCCTGCACGTCGGCGATGAACGCGCCACCGAGGGGCATCCCGCCGAAGTCGAACCACCCGCGCTCCCGGACCGGCGCGAGCGGCTGCCCCTGGATCTCGTCGTGCTTCGTGATGTCGTCCACGACGACCCCGGCGGGCGACCACAGGGTGAGCGTCCGGACGAGCGAGGGTTCCCGCGCCGCTGCGAGCGCCGACTCCACCGCGCCGAGGCTGTGCGCGACGACGTGCACGCCCTGCCCACGATCGGCAGCGTGGATCATCGCGACGACCTGGTCGACCTCGTCGCGGATCGTGATGTCCGCGAACTCCCCGTCGCTGACGCCCTGGCCCAGTCGATCGTGGCTGCGGACGACGACCCCGCGCGCGACCAGGTGCCGTGCGGTCTGCACGAACAGCTGGTGCCCGCCGAGCGCGCTGTCGCTGAACCCGTGCACGAGCAGCACGACGGGGGCGTCCTCGGCGGCACCGTCCTGCGGTTCCCACTGCCAGCCGCGGACCGTGCGGCCGCCGTGGTCGAGCGTGGTCGGGGTGGTGCGCGGGTCGACACCCCGCAGCGGCACGGTGGCCATCAGTTCGTCCGGTCCGCCCAGCCGGCCGGCAGGTCGCCGGGAGCGGTGTCGATCACGGTCTCGTCGTCCTCGCCGACGTGCTCGAACAGGGTGATGTGCGCGAACTCGGGGACGACGTAGATCGGGTAGGTCGGGCCCTCGTCGCGGAAGCGCTGCATCTCGTCCAGGTGGTCGTTCTGGAAGAGCACGGTCTTCGACCCGTCGAGCTCGATCCAGCGCGGGAAGAAGATCGTGCCGTGCAGGACGCGCTGCTCCGGGATGACGTTGACGACGACGCTGGTGCCGGTCGGCTCGTTCCAGGACACCTTGTAGACGCCGGCGGCCAGGGCGACGAGGTCGACCGTCTGGTCCTTCACCCAGCGGCCGCCGACGTGACCGGTGTGGATGCGGTAGTCGATGGTCGTCGCGTTCTTGACGTACATCTCGTACTGCCAGCCGTTGGCGTAGGTGTAGACGAAGCGGTGCCCCACGATGCCCGAGAGGTCCTGCGGCGGGACGGGGTGCTCGACGGTGGTCGTCACGGGGAAGTCGGTGGTCGTCATGGCGTCTATTTTG
>CAJYIG010000362.1 GCA_913774725.1 uncultured Curtobacterium sp.
CCCGGACGTGAAGCCCGAGGTCACCGCACCCTGCACCTGGTACGCGCCGGCGATGCCGACGAGCGCGCCGGAGATCACGAGCACCCAGATCGTGAGCGCGGGGACGCTCATGCCGGCCACACGGGCCGCGCGGGGGTTCTCGCCGATCGTGCGGAACCGGAAGCCGAGCGACGACTTGTTGACGAGCCACCACACGACGACGACCGCGATGATCGCCACGATGAACCCGAGGTTGATGCCGTAGCGCGCGCCGAAGAGCGACGGGAACACCGCGCTGTCCTTCGTCGCCGGCGAGATCGGGTTCGCGCTGCCCGGCGCCTGCAGCAGTCCGGGGGTCCGCAGAAGGAAGCTCACGAGGTAGAGCGCGACGTAGTTGAGCATGATCGTGACGACCACCTCGTTCGCGCCCGTGCGGGCCTTGAGCACACCGACGATGCCGCCCCAGACCGCGCCGCCGACGATGCCGGCGAGGACGGTGAGCGGGATGTGCAGCGCGGCGGGTCCGTCGAACGAGAAGCCGACCCAGCCCGCGGCCGCAGCGCCCATCAGGATCTGCCCCTGGCCGCCGATGTTGAAGAGGCCGGCTCGGAAGGACAGCGCGATGCCGAGACCGGCGGCGATCAGCGGGACGGCGTAGTCGACCGACCGGGTGATCGGCACGATGGCCGCGGCGAACGACGGCGCTCCGAAGTTGATGACGGAGCCCTGGAAGAGCGACGAGTAGGCGCCGCCGACCGCGGTGCCGACGGCCTGGAAGGTGTCGGCCGGACGCGCGAAGAAGTAGCCGGCGGCCGCACGCACGTTCTCGTCGGTCACCGCGATCAGGATGCCGCAGGCGACCAGGGCGAGCACGACGGCGAGGACCGTGACGAGCACGGATCCGGTCACGATCTGCTGCGCCGCAGCACGCCAGCGGTCGCCGCCGGCGCGGCGTTCGGTGTCGTCCGCGGAGTCGGTCATCAGGTGCGGCGTCGCCTCGACGTCCTGCAACCGGTCGTCGGTGGGCGCGTCGGCCGGGGTGGCCGGCTGCGTGTTGTCTGGCGTGGGGGTGCTCACGCTGCCAGCTCCGTTCCTTCGGGGATCTCCCCGGCCATCATGAGGCCGAGGACGTCGCGCGGGGTGTCCGCGGGGACGATGCCGACGATGCCGCCGCGGTACATGACGGCGATCCGGTCGGCGAGCGCCACGACCTCGTCGAGCTCGGTGGAGACGACGATGACCGGGACGCTGGTGTCGCGGGTGGCGACGATGCGCTTGTGCACGAACTCGATCGAGCCGACGTCGATGCCGCGCGTGGGCTGGGCGGCGACGAACAGCCGCAGCTCGCGGCTGAGCTCGCGGGCCAGGACGATCTTCTGCTGGTTGCCGCCGGACAGACGACCGGCCGCGGTGGTGCGGGACGGCGTGCGGATGTCGAACTCGGCGATCTTCTCGTCGGCGAACGCGTCACGCTCCGCCGCACGGATCGTACCGGCGCGGACGAACTCGTCGTGGTCGGCGCGGTCGAGCATGAGGTTCTCGGCGATGGTGAACTCGCCGACCAGGCCGTCCTCCTTGCGGTCTTCGGGCACGAAGCCGACGCCCGCGTCGAGGACCTGCTTCACCGTGCGACCGGTGAGCTCCTTGCCGTCCAGCGTGATCCGGCCGGCGTGCACGGGTTCGAGGCCGATGATTGCCTCGGTCAGCTCGGTCTGGCCGTTGCCCTGGACGCCGGCGATCGCCAGGACCTCGCCGCGACGGACCGTGAAGGACACGTCGTCGACGAGCACGACACCCGACGGATCGGTGACGGTCACGCCCTCGACGACGAGGGCGTCCTCGCCGCCGGACGCGGGCGCCTTGTCGACGACGAGCGAGACGGCCCGGCCGACCATGAGGGCGGCGAGTTCGTTGTTCGTCGCGGTCGGTGATGCTTCGCCGACGACCGCGCCGAGGCGGATGACGGTGATGCGGTCGGCGACCTCACGCACCTCGCGGAGCTTGTGCGTGATGAAGACGATGGCGGTGCCGGCCTCGCGGAGCTGGCGCATGATCCCCATCAGCTCGTCCGTCTCCTGCGGGGTGAGGACCGCGGTCGGCTCGTCGAACACGAGCACCTTCGCGTCGCGCGACAGCGCCTTGATGATCTCGACGCGCTGCTGCACGCCGACGGGCAGGTCCTCGACCCGG
The DNA here is from genome assembly GCA_913774725.1 of uncultured Curtobacterium sp. GTDB lineage: Bacteria > Actinomycetota > Actinomycetes > Actinomycetales > Microbacteriaceae > Curtobacterium > Curtobacterium subtropicum. The sequence goes on from CAJYIG010000362.1 coordinate 2,170, forward strand.
GCGTCAGGGTCGACGTCGAAGCCGAACCGTTCGCTGATCGCACGGACCCGCTCGCGGGCACCGGCGAGGTCGAGCCTGCCGCCGAACGAGGTCTGCTCCTGGCCGAGCATGACGTTCTCGGCAACGGTGAACACCGGCACGAGCATGAAGTGCTGGTGCACCATGCTGATGCCGGCGCGCATCGCGTCGCCGGGTCCGTCGAAGTCCTGGACGACGTCGTCCAGGAGGATCTCACCCTCGTCGGCCTGGTACAGGCCGTAGAGGACGTTCATCAGCGTGGACTTGCCCGCGCCGTTCTCGCCGAGGAGGCAGTGGACCTCACCCGGCTCGACGGTGAGCGAGATGTGGTCGTTGGCGACGAGTGGTCCGAACCGCTTCGTGATGCCACGGAGTTCGAGCTTCATGTTCCGGGGTCTGTTCCTGTCGGTGTGGTGCTGTGGACACGTCGATGCGGGCGGAGGACTGGTCCCCCGCCCGCGTCGGTCGATGCGGGCGGAGGACTGGTCCCCCGCCCGCATCGGTCGTGCTACTTGACGGTCGCCTTGGTCTCGACCGTGATCGAGCCGTCGATGATGCCCGACTTGATCTTGTCCAGCTCGCCCTGCAGGCCGGAGTCGACCTTCGACGAGTAGTCGTGGAACGGCGCGATGCCCACGCCGTCGTTCTTCAGCGTCCCCACGTACGGGGTGTTCGAGTACTTGCCGTCGGCGGCCTGCTCGACGACGTCCTTGACCGCCGGGCGCATGCCCTTCTCGACGGACGTGAACGCGATGTCCTTGTACCGCGGGTCGGCCTCGTACAGGTCGCTGTCCGCGCCGATCAGGACGGAGCCGTTGTTGGCGTCCTTGATCGCCTCGGCAGCCGACTGGTAGATCGGGCCACCGACGGGCAGGATCACGTCCGCGTCCTGGTCGAGGAGCGTCTGCGCCACGGCCTTCGCCTGCGTGCCGGCGTCGAAGCCACCGGTGAAGGAGCCCTTCTGGCTGTCGACGTCCCAGCCGACGACCTTGACGTCCTTGTCCTTCTGCTCGTTGTAGTACTTCACGCCGTCCGCGAAGCCGTCCATGAAGATGGTGACGGTCGGGATCTGCATGCCACCGAAGGTGCCGACGACGCCGGACTTCGAGTAGGACGCGGCAGCGTAACCGGCGAGGAACGCCGCCTGCGAGGTGTCGAACGTGATCGGCTTGACGTTCTTCGCGTCGATCGAGTTGTCGTCGATGATCGCGAAGTCGGTGTCGGGGTTCGCCGCGGCCTGCTTCTTCGTGGCGTCGGCGAGGTTGAAGCCGACGGTCACGATGAGGTTGCAGTTCTGACCGATGAGCTGCTGGATGTTCGAGTCGTAGACCGTGGCGTCCTTGGACTCGGCCGACTTGTAGGTCGCACCGAGGTCGGCCGCGGCGTCCTTCATGCCCTCGAAGCCGAGCTGGTTGAACGACTTGTCGTCGAAGCCACCGGCGTCGGAGACCATGCAGGGGCGGAAGTCGCTCTTCTTCGACGTCGCGGTGTCGGACGGGGCGGCCGAGCAGCCGGCGAGGACTGCAACGGTGCCGGCGAGGGCGAGGCCGCTGAGCAGGACCTGGCGGGTACGAGATGTCACGGGTTGGTTCCTCCGGGGGGCGGTGCCCGGACCACGTGCGTTCCGGGCGATCGTGGCGACAGTACACGACCGTCGGGCCGGTACAGAACGCCCCTGAGGGACTGCTGGGATCAGTTACCCGATCGCGACCCCGACGAAACGCGCCCGTAACGCCGACGTCCCCCGGGGACCCGGTCCGGGGGACGATCCGGGGATTTCGTGGTGGAGCGCTACAGCGGGCGACACCTGCCGTCGATCGTGCACGGAAGCACCACTCGACGCCGCGACGACCCGTCGGGTGGGAGGGACCTGGTCAGAGCACGTCCCCCCGCCCGCTCACCTTCAGCGCGTCCACCACGCCCTTGACCCGCTGCGCGTTCGCGCTCGTGGTCACGAGCAGCGCGTCCGGGGTGTCGACGACGACGATGTCCTCGACCCCGATGAGCGAGATGAGCCGCTGGCTGTGCGCCACGACGATGCCGCTCGACGAGTCCGCGAGGATACGCGCGCCGTCGCCGAGCACGGCGAGGTTGTTCGCCCGCCCGCCGGACTGCAGCTTCGCGAGCGAGGCGAAGTCCCCCACGTCGTCCCAGTCGAAGTCGCCCGGCACGACGGCCATGCGACCGGCGGCTGCGGCCGGTTCGGCGACCGTGTAGTCGATCGCGATCTTCTCGAGTCCGGGCCAGATCGCGTCGACGACCGCGCCGCGCGACGAGGTGTCCCACGCGGCGGCGAGCTCCTCGATGCCGGCCAGCAGCTCGGGCTTCGTGCGCCCGATCTCGGCGAGCAGCACGTCGGCCCGGGCGATGAACATGCCGGCGTTCCAGAGGTACGAGCCGTCCGCCAGGTACGCCCGGGCGGTGTCCAGGTCGGGCTTCTCGACGAACGACTTGACCGCGTGCACGGTGGAGGCCCCCTCGACGTCGAGCGGTGCCGCG
>CAJYIG010000363.1 GCA_913774725.1 uncultured Curtobacterium sp.
CGCTTGGCGGCAGCGCGCTCGACGAGCTGCCGGATGACCGCGATCGCGACGATCACGATGAACAGGAGCACCGAGGCCGCGGACGCCGCACCGAGGCGGTTGTCCGTGAAGCCGACGCCGGTGATGAGCTGCAGCGAGACCTGGGTCGAGATGCCCGGGCCGCCGTTCGTCATCAGGTACACCTGGTCGAAGATCTTCAGGCTCGCGATGATCTGCAGCAGGATGACGAGCGTCGTGGTGCGGGCGAGCAGCGGCAGCGTGATCGACTTGATCTGCTGCCAGCTCGACGCCCCGTCGACGGCCGCGGCCTCGTAGAGCTCGCGGGGGATCTCCTGCAGGCCGGCCAGGTACAGCACGAAGTTGAAGCCGAGCGTCCACCAGACCGTGGCGATCGCCACGCCGATCATGGCGGTGTTCGGGCTCGCCAGGACGCCCGCGCCCGGGGTCAGCCCGATCGCCTGCTGGACCGAGGCGAACAGACCGGTGGCCGGGGTGAAGATGAACACCCAGATCAGCGAGATCGTCGCCGACGGCAGGATGAACGGCAGGAAGAACGCCAGGCGGAAGAACCACTGCCCGCGGTTCATCCGGTTCGTCAGCACGGCGAACACGAACGCCAGGATGACCAGCGGCGGGGTCGTGTAGAGCGTGAACTGCAGGGTGTGCCAGAGCGACGACCAGAAGTCGGCGCGTCCGAGCATCTCCGCGTAGTTCGCGAAGCCCGCGAAGCTGCCGAGGCCGGTGCGCACGGTCGAGGTGTTGAAGAAGCTCGTGACGAGCATCCAGACCGTCGGGCCGAGCAGGAAGGCCACGTAGAACAGGCCGAAGGGCGCGAGGAAGAGCCAGCCGGAGCGGCCCTGCCCCCGGTTGGTGGAGTTCACGCGGGGGCGCGTGCCGCGGGTGATCGCGGCGGCGTCCGTGGGTCGGGTGAGAACTGGTGCAGCGGTCACGTCATCGTGCCTTTCGCGCGGTGTTCACGTCGGTCGTCGGGGAGGCGTGCCCGGTCACAGCGGGCTCGGGGTGTTGAGGTAGGTCGACAGCTGGTCCTTGATCGCCGAGAGCGCCTGGGCGGGGGAGCTGCTGCCCTGCTGCACCAGTGCGAGCTGGGCGCCGACGGTGTTCTCGAACGTGGAGCCGGACCCGCCGTACCAGGCCGGGTCGTCGAAGACCGCGGTCTCCGCTGCCGAGGCGTAGTTCGACTGCGGCTTCAGGTCCTTGAACGCGGTGCTGTCGAAGGTGGGCATGTACGCGGGGACATGTCCGCCCTCGGCCCAGGTCAGGCTCTGCTCGAGCATCTGCTTGATGAAGAGCATGTGCGCCTTGCGCTGCTCGGGCGTCCGGTCCTTCCGCGGCAGGATGAACGTGTGCGAGTCGGCCTGCGTCGCCGGCTTGTCGAACAGCTGCGGGACGGGGACCATGCCGAACTGCAGCCCCTTGATGGACTGCGCGGTGCTGATCTCCCACTCGCCCTGCATGAAGAAGCCCGCCTTGCCGGTGAACATCAGCGTCTGCGCGGTCGCGTAGTCGAGGCCCTTGTTCAGCCAGCCGTTCTGCACCCACTTCTGGGTCATCTCGGTGACCTTGCCGTAGGCGTCCTCGTTCACGGTGAGCTTCGCGCCGCCGTCGCTGATGAACGGCGTCGCCCCGTTGATCTGGTTGTACATCGTCCAGAAGAAGCGCCACGGGGTCGCGACCTCGCTGACGTTCGCGACGTTGAGCGCGGTGCCGCCGGTGACCTTCGCGACCGCGGCGAGGGCGGCTTCGAAGTTCTCGAGGCCGTTGAGGTCCTTGAGCGTGCCGTCGGCGTCGATCAGCCCCGCCTTCTGGCACACCTCAACGTTGTAGAAGAGCACGAAGGGGTGCGTGTCGAGCGGGATGCAGATGTTCTTGCCGTCGGTCTTCTGCGCGGTCCACGCCTTCTGGTTGAAGTCGCTCGCACTCAGGCCGACGCTCGCCAGGTCGTCCTCGGTGATCGGGTCGAGCAGGTCGCCGTCCCAGAGCGGCTTCGCGCGGGTCAGGTGGGCGATCGCGACGTCCGGCGGCTTGTTCCCGACGGTGGCCAGCGTGACCTTCGAGTAGTACGGGTTGCCCCAGGCGAAGGTCGTCGCCTGCAGCGAGGACGGGCCGCCGTGCTGCTTCGCGTAGCCGGCCTCCATCGTCTGCATGCGGACGCCGTCACCACCGCCGAACAGGTTCCAGAAGACGAGGGTCTCGGGGTTGAGCGGGGCACCGGCGACACCGGCGGCGAGCGGGCTCGAGCACGCCGCGAGGGGGAGGACCGCGGCGCCGGCGGCTGCACCGGCGAGCAGGGTCCTGCGGGTGAAGGCACCGCCGCGGGACTGCGGGGTGGGTACGGCTGGTCGGATCGGCATGGCATCACTCCATCGGGACGGGCCGAGCGGAGCGGGTCGTTGCTCCGTGAGCGCTCACAGTAGCGGCACGGTCGGGGGTGCGCCACCCCTTTCGTGAACGTCACGACGCGGGCGCGCCGCCGCTTCCGCATCCGGGCCGGACCCGCTAGCGTTCATCGAGACGTGAGCGCTCACTTTCTTACCGGGTCGATCACGCCGCACCACGAGCCCCTCCGTCGATCAAAGGAGATCCATGCCCCGCACACACCTCGTCCTCGACGCCGCGTTCACCGTGGGACCGGTGCGCCGTCGCCTGTTCGGTGGGTTCGTCGAGCACCTCGGACGCCACGTCTACGACGGCATCCACGAGCCCGCCCACGAGACCGCCGACGAGCACGGCTTCCGCAAGGACGTCATCGACCTCGTCAAGGAGCTGAACGTCTCGGCGATCCGCTACCCGGGCGGCAACTTCGTCTCCGGCTACAAGTGGGAGGACGGCGTCGGGCCGGTCGAGCAGCGCCCGCGTCGCCTCGACCTCGCCTGGCACTCGACCGAGACCAACGAGGTCGGCCTGCACGAGTTCCAGCACTGGCTCGACGCGGTCGACTCCGAGCTCATGCTCGCCGTGAACCTCGGTACCCGCGGCACGCAGGAGGCCATCGAGCTCCTCGAGTACGCGAACATCGACGCCGGCACCGCGCTCAGCGAGTACCGCCGCTCGAACGGCCGCCAGGAGCCCTTCGCCATCAAGATGTGGTGCCTCGGCAACGAGATGGACGGCCCGTGGCAGCTCGGCCACAAGAACGCGGAGGACTACGGCAAGCTCGCCGCGATGACCGCGAAGGCGATGCGGCAGATCCAGCCCGACCTCGAGCTGGTGGCCTGCGGCTCGTCGGGCGCGTCGATGCCGACGTTCGGCGAGTGGGAGCGCACCGTCCTCGAGCACGCCTACGACGACGTCGACTACATCTCCGCCCACGCGTACTACGAGGAGGAGGGCGACCTGGCCTCGTTCCTCGCCTCGGGCGTGAACATGGACCACTTCATCGACACCGTCACCACCGCCGCCGACCACGTCAAGGCGCACAAGAAGTCGGACAAGCGGATCGACATCTCGTTCGACGAGTGGAACGTCTGGTCGCTCAGCAAGTGGAACGAGCAGCAGAAGACCTTCGAGCTGCACGACTGGCCGGTGGCGCCGCGGCTGCTCGAGGACGTCTACACGGTGGCGGACGCCGTCGTCGTGGGCGGGCTGCTCATCGCGCTGCTGCGCCACGCGGACCGGGTGGCCTCGGCGAGCATCGCGCAGCTCGTCAACGTCATCGGCCCGATCATGACCGAGCCGGGAGGCCCGGCGTGGCGCCAGACGACGTTCTTCCCGTTCTCGGTCACCTCGACGCTCGCGAACGGCACGTCGCTGCAGGTCAAGGCCTCCGGCGACACGGTCGACGGCGGCAAGTACGGCGAGGTGCCGGTCGTCGACTCGGCCGCCACGGTCGAGGACGGCAAGGCCGCGGTGTTCCTGGTGAACCGCCACCAGACCGAGACCACCACCGTGACGATCGACCTTGCGGGCATCGGGGCCGACGGCGACGTCCGCGCCGAGGGCATCTGGGACGACGACGTGCATGCCGTCAACGACCTCGCGGACCGCGAGCGCGTCGGTCTCCGCACGAACGAGACCGTCCGCCGCGAGGGCGACACGATCACGATCGAGCTGCCCCCGGTCTCCTGGACCGCGGTCTCGATCGGCTGAGCCGCCGCCGGCTCCGGCCGGCGCACGAACGCCTCGGCGAGCGCTCCGGTGAGCGTCGAGTGAGCACGGAGGGCACCGGCCCGCGCGAGCGGACCGGTGCCCTTCGCTCGTGTCCGGACCGTGACGGCGTCCGGCGGCCGTCACCGGACGGGAGGCGCCCGGTTGCCCGGCAGTGCCCCTCCCGACCCGGGACGCACCGGACGGGAGGCGCGGCACGGGCCGGTCGCACGCCTCCCGTCCGCCGGTGGGTCAGTCCGCGGACGGCCGCATGTCGTAGGTGACCCAGGGCGTCGCCGCGGCGACCCGGTCGTAGACCGCCCGCGCGGTCGCGTTGTCCTCGGCGGTGATCCACCGGACGACGCTCGCTCCCTCGGCAGCAGCGGTGGTGGCGGCCTCGTGGAGCAGCGCGGTCGCGACGCCGCGGCCCCGGGCGTCGGGTGCCGTGAACAGGTCGTCGAGGTACAGCCCGGTCGTGGCCGACGACGGGCGGGCGAACCGCCGGAGGTCGGCGAACCCGAGCAGGTGGCCGTCGGCGTCCTCGGCGACCAGGCCGCTCAGCCCGTGCGCACCGGTCGACACCCAGTCCCAGGTGGTCCGGACGGCCGCGGGGTCCTCGGGCAGGCGGTAGAACGTGCGGTAGCCGGCGTACAGGTCCTGCCAGGCCTCCGCGTCCGTCGACCGGACCGGACGGACCCGCACCGCCGCGGCACGTGCACGGTCCTTGATCGCCGCGATCACCTCCGACTTGGCGTCGGCGTACGCGTTCGTGTCCTCCCACGACTGCTCCATGAGCGCCCGCTTGGTGTCCTCGTACCGCTGCCGGTCGGTGTCGTCGCGGCGGAGCTGGTCGCGGAGCAGCAGGTAGTCGTCGAGCTCGGGGGCGCCGTGCTCGTAGACGTGCACGTGTGCGTCCCGCTCGGGTGTCCGGACGAGTCGGTGTCCGGGTTCGCGTACCCGGAGCTCGTACCCGGCGTCGAGCAGCGGGGCGAGGTACGCGGCCTCGTCGGTGACGTCCGCCACGGCGACCGCGACGTCGACGATCGGCTTCGCGGCGAGTCCCGGCACGGACGTCGACCCGATGTGCTCGATCGTGACGTGCTGGCCGTCCAGGGCGCGGGCGATCCGTGCGCGGTGCGCCTCGTACCGGCCGGCCCAGGCAGGGTCGTGCTCGTGGAGCCCGACGGTGAGCGGCTCGGGGCCACCGACGACGTCCACCTCGGTGACGTCGGGCTGTGCGTGCGCACCCGTGCGGATCCAGTGGTGCTGCAGGGTGTGTCCGTCCGGGTCGACCACGCTCCGCTCGTACCGGCCGCCGGCGTGCTCGATGACCCGGCGCGACGCGGGGTTCGTCGCGTCGCAGGTCAGCATCACCTCGGGCAGCCCGCGCTCGGCCGCGAGCTCGACGACCCGGGCGAGGGCAGCGGACGCCAGGCCCCGCCCTCGGGCCGACGGACGGACGCCGTACCCGACGTGCCCGCCGTACGCGCGGAGGAAGTCGTTCAGCTCGTGCCGCAGCGCGATGCTGCCGAGGTACTCGTCGCCCTCGACGATCCAGCGGTAGGTGCAGGTGACGTGTCCGGGGCTGGCGGGGACGGTCTCCTCGGCGAGCAGCTGCTCGACCCAGTGCTCGAAGCCCGCCCGGTCCTGCAGCGCAGCGGCGTCGCGGATGCCGGCACCGTCCTGGTGGGCGCCACCCCACTCCTGCAGGGCGCGACGGAAGGACGGGAAGTACTCGGGGGAGGGGGCGACGAGTTCCATCCCGAGATCCTAGGGGTGCTCACGTCGGTGCTCAGGTCGGCGGCGTGCTCGCGTCAGCGGTAGCGGTAGAAGCCCTCACCCGACTCGACGCCGTACTTGCCGTGGTCGAGGTACTCGGACTGCAGGTACGCCGCCCACGCCTGCGCGCCCGGCTCCGGGGAGGCGCTCGCGATCGCGTGCGCGGTCCGCAGTCCGACGACGTCGTAGATCTGGAACGGGCCGACCGGGGAACCGGTGCCGATCCGCCAGGTCGTGTCGACCGTCTCCGGATCGGCCACCCCGCGGAGCACCAGGCCCGCGGCGGCGTCGAGGAGCGGGACGAGCAGCGAGTTGAGCACGTAGCCGGGCTGCTCCTTGTGCAGGCGGATCGGCACCATCCCGATCGCTTCGGCGAACGCCGCCACCCGCTCGAACACCTCGGGGTCGGTCTGCTCGGTGCCCATCACCTCGGCGGTGTTCTGCCGCCAGACGTGGTTCGCGAAGTGCAGGGCGAGGAAGCGGTCCGGGCGTCCGGTCGCGTCGGCGATCGCACTCGGCAGCAGGGTCGACGAGTTGGTCGCGAAGACCGTGTGCTCCGGCGCGACCTCGGCGAGGCGTGCGTACATGTCGCGCTTCAGGTCGAGTCGCTCGGGCACCGCCTCGACGACCAGGTCCGCCGCGGCGACGGCGTGCGCGAGGTCGGTGTCGAAGGTGATCCGCGCGACGGCCGCCTCGGCGTCCGGGCGGGCGTCCTGCCCGACGTCGCCGAGGTACTGCTCGACGATGCCGGTGAGCCGCTCACGACCGGCGGCGACCGCGTCCTCGCTGATGTCGTACACGACGACGGGGACGCCGTGTCGAGCGGTCTGGAGGGCGATCTGGGTGCCGAGGACGCCGGCGCCGAGCACGGTCACTGCGCTGAAGGTGGTCATGCGGTCAGTCTGCTCCTGCGTCACGGGAGCGCACGGCTGGCCGCCTGATCCGCCGCGACGTCCCGGCCCGCCGGGAGCGCTCAGGCCCGCGGCGGGGGTGCGGTGCTCGCCCGCTCGACCAGGCTGACCGGCACCAGGTCCGTCGAGGTCCGGACGGCCGTTCCCTCGATCTGCGCGAGCAGCGTCGCGACCGCTCGGCGCCCGACCTCGTCGAAGGACTGGTGCACGGTGGTGAGCGGCGGCCAGAACGACTCCGACTCGGGGAAGTCGTCGAAGCCCACGACGCTCAGGCTCTCCGGCACGGCCCGACCGGCCTCGTGCGCGGCCCGGAGCACCCCGAGCGCGGTCTGGTCGTTCACCGCGAAGACGGCGGTGATCTCGGGGCGCGCCGCGATCTCCAGTCCGGCGCGGTGCCCGTCGGCCGTGGACCAGCCGCCGGGGAAGACCGGTGGGACGGCACGACCCGCGCGCTCCAGCGTCTCCCGCCACGCGGACAGTCGGCGCTCGGCGGAGTACGAGGCCGAGGGCCCGGCGACGTGCCAAACGGTCTCGTGCCCGAGGTCGAGCAGGTG
>CAJYIG010000364.1 GCA_913774725.1 uncultured Curtobacterium sp.
TCTTTCCCTACACGACGCTCTTCCGATCTCGTGCCAAACGGTCTCGTGCCCGAGGTCGAGCAGGTGCTGCGTGGCGAGCCGCGCACCCTCGGCCTGGTCGATGTCGATCGAGGGACGGTCGGTCGTCCCCGCGGAGTCGACCACCACGAGCGGGACACCGCTCGGCAGCACGACCTCGGCCGTGTCGATGATGTGCGACTCGATGACGATCACGACGCCGTCGACCGCCTGCTCGTGCAGCCGCGAGAGTGCGGTGCGGACACCCTCGCCGGTGCGCGACGCCATCGGCAGCAGGGTGATGGTGAAGTCCGCCGCAGCCGCCGCGGCGGAGATGGCCTCGAGCGTGCGCATGTTGCCGAACGAGGCGAGCGTGAACATGATCACGCCGATGGTCCGGAAGCGACCGGACCGCAGTGCCCGCGCCGCGCGGTTCGGGCGGTAGCCGAGGTCGTCCATGGCGCGCTGGACCCGGTCGCGGGTGTCCGGACTGACGTTGTCGAACCCCCGCGCGACCCGCGACACGGTCTGCATCGAGACGCCGGCGGCATCGGCCACGGCGGCCATCGACGGTGCGCGGCGCGGTGCGGTCAGGTCGGTCGACAACGCTGTTCCCTCCGTTCGGCGTCCTCGAACGCTAGTGCATGTTGACGTTGCCATGCTACGGTGGCGTCGTTCGATGTTGACGTCAACATCGACGTCCTCCGGATCGGTGCCAGCGCAGGCAGGGCACGTCCCGATCGCACCGACAGGTGCACGGTCCGGAACCCGAACGCAGCAGACAAGGGAGTCACATGAGCACGCTCGCAGCGCGCCCGGCCGAGGCGGCACCGCCCGCGCGGCCGTCCGCTCGCCGCCCGAAGGTCCGGGGGCGGTACACCGGTTGGCTGTTCGTCGGCCCCTTCGTCGTCGTCCTCGTGGCGATGCTCATCGTGCCGATCGGCTACGCGCTCTGGCTCAGCCTGTTCCGCGACCAGCTCATCGGCGGCAACCAGTTCGTCTGGTTCGCCAACTACGTGCAGCTGTTCCAGGACGCGCAGTTCTGGTCGGGCCTCGGCCGCGTCGCACTGTTCCTCGTCGTGCAGGTCCCGATCATGCTCGGCCTCGCCCTCGTCGCAGCACTCGCGCTCGACAGCGCTCGGCTCTGGGGCACCGGGTTCTTCCGCATCGCGGTGTTCCTGCCCTACGCGGTGCCCGGCGTCGTCGCGGCCCTGATCTGGGGCTTCATCTACGGCAACCAGTTCGGTCTCACCGGCGCCGCGAACAGCGCGCTCGGCATCGACCTGCTCCAGCCGTTCAGCCCGACCTGGGTCCTGACGTCCATCGGCAACGTGGTCACGTGGGAGTTCCTCGGCTACAACATGCTGATCTTCTACGCGGCCCTCCGCGTCGTCCCCGGTGAGCTCTACGAGGCCGCCGAGCTCGACGGCGCCGGCCCGCTGCGCACGGTCTTCTCGATCAAGCTGCCCGCCCTGCGCGGCCCGATGGTCATCGCCACGATCTTCTCGATCATCGGCAGCTTCCAGCTCTTCAACGAGCCGAACCTGCTGAAGACCCTCGCCCCGAACGTCATCGGCAGCGCCTTCACCCCGAACATGTACGCCTACTCGCTGTCCTTCAGCGGCCAGCAGTTCAACTACTCCGCCACCGTCGCCATCGTCATGGGCGTCATCACCGCCGTGATCGCCTACGTCGTCCAGGTCCGCGGAACCCGCCAGGAGAACCGATGAGCACCCTGCAGCACCCCGCGACCGGCCCCGCCGGCGGGACCGGACCGGCCACGGTCACCGAGGCGACCACCACCCAGCGCGACCCGCGCGACCGCGCGACCCGTGCCTCCCGGCCGCGCCGCGCGGGCAAGCCCGTCGACGGGCGCAAGGTGAAGCGCTCCGGTCTCCTGACCGCCGTGATGGTCGTCTTCGTCGTGTACTCGTTCGCCCCGCTGTTCTACCTGCTGGTGAACAGCACGAAGACCCAGGCGTCCCTGCTGTCGACGTTCGGTCTGTGGTTCGGCGGCGACTTCAACCTGTGGCAGAACATCGTCGACACGCTCACCTACAACGACGGCATCTTCATGCAGTGGCTCGGCAACACGCTGCTGTACGTGGTCGTCGGTGCCGGTGGCGCGACCCTGCTCGCCACGGTCGCCGGCTACGGCATGGCGAAGTTCCAGTTCCCCGGCCGCCGCGCGGTCTTCGCGGTCGTCCTCGGCGCGATCGCCGTCCCCGGCACCGCCCTCGCCGTCCCGACGTTCCTGCTCTTCTCGCAGTTCGGCCTGACGAACACCCCGTGGGCGATCATCCTGCCGTCGCTCATCAGCCCGTTCGGCATGTACCTCATCTGGACCTACGCGATCGACGCGATCCCGACCGAGCTCATCGAGGCCGCCCGCATGGACGGCGCCGGCGAGTTCCGGATCTTCTTCACCATCGCGCTGAAGCTCCTCACCCCCGGCGTCGTCACCGTCCTGCTCTTCGCGGTCGTCGCCACCTGGAACAACTACTTCCTGCCGCTCATCATGCTGAGCGACCCGCAGTGGTACCCGCTCACCGTCGGCCTGAACCAGTGGAACGCGCAGGCCGTGGGCGTGGGCGCCCAGCCGATCTACAACCTCGTGATCACCGGGGCGCTGCTGTCGATCATCCCGATCGTCGCCGCGTTCCTCGTGC
>CAJYIG010000365.1 GCA_913774725.1 uncultured Curtobacterium sp.
ACGCAAACTTCCCGGTCTCCTTCTGGTTGTGGGCGGAGGGGTCCCAACGGGTCGCCGGGGCCTGCTCACCGCGGAGCTCCTCGAGCAGCTCGGTGATGCGCTGCATGAGCAGGTCGGTCGCCTCGAGCAGGGTCTTCTGGTCGAGCGGCTTCCCGCGGAACGCCGACAGGTCGATCGGGTCGCCGACGATCACGTCGACGCGCGACGGCGGGAACAGCCGGAGCTTCTTCGAGTACCGCGCCATGATCCGCTGCGTGCCCCAGTGCGCCATCGGGATGAGCGGCACGTCGTTCTCGAGCGCGATCCGCACCGCACCGGTCTTGCCGCGCATCGGCCAGAGGTCGGGGTCGCGGGTGAGCGTGCCCTCGGGGTAGACGATGATCGCGCCGCCCTGCTCGATGACGGACTTCCCGCCGCCGAGCGGGTCGTTCAGGCGCGTCCGCCCGGAGCGCTCGACCGGGATCTGTCCCATCCCGGCCATCAGCCTGCCGACGACCGGGACCCGGAAGATCGACGCCTTCGCGAGGAACCGCGGTGCGCGACGGGACAGCCAGACGGCCGTGCCGACCACGAGCGGGTCGATGTTCGTGAAGTGGTTCGGCGCGAGCACGAAGGCGCCGCCCTCGGGCAGGCGCTCCTGCCCGTGCCAGTGGTACCGGGCGGTGAACCGGAACACCGGGATCACCACGGACGCGGTGATGCGGAAGGCCGTGTTCAGCTCGCCGCGCCGCCACCGGCGCCCCGGGTTCGGGAGGCCCGTGGTGACGTCCGAGGCGGACGTGCGCCGTGCCTCCAGGCCGTCACCCGCGCCGCGTGCCAAGCCGTCTTCCGAACCGTGCAGCGGAACGCCGTCGCCGTCCACCGGGCGGTCACCGCCCGTCGTGCCGTCCACGCGCCTAGCCCGCAAAGTCGAAGTCGGCGCCGAGCTTGCGCAGCTTCGGGATGAAGTGCTCGTAGCCACGGCTGATGATGCCGACGTTCGTGATGTGCGACTCACCCTCGGCGGTCAGGGCCGCGATGAGGTGGCTGAAGCCGCCGCGCAGGTCCGGGACGCGGACGTTCGCGGCGTGCAGCGTCGTCGGGCCGGTGATGACGGCGGCCTGCTCGAACGGGCGGCGGGCGACACGGCGGTCGTGGCCGGGCAGCCCCTCCTTGTGCACGACGATGTCGGCGCCCATCTCGTTCAGCGCGTCCGTGAAGCCGAAGCGGTTCTCGTAGACCGTCTCGTGCACGACGCTCGTGCCCTCGGCCTGGGTCAGCGCGACGACGAGCGGCTGCTGCCAGTCCGTCATGAAGCCGGGGTGGACGTCGGTCTCGACGACGACCGGGCGCAGGGTCTCGCGCTCGCGGTAGAAGCGGATGCCGTCCTCCTGCACGTCGAACCCGCCGCCGACCTTGCGGAAGACGTTGAGGAACGTCATGAGGTCCTGCTGGTCCGCGCCCTCGACGAAGATGTCGCCGTTGGTGGCGAGCGCGGCGGAGGCCCAGCTGGCGGCCTCGTTGCGGTCGTTGATCGCGCGGTGCGTGTACCCGCGGAGCGACTCCACGCCCTCGATGAAGATCGTGCGGCTCGGCTCGACCGTGACGATCGCGCCCATCTTCTGCAGGATCGCGATGAGGTCCATGATCTCGGGCTCGATCGCCGCGTTGCGGAGTTCGGTGACGCCCTCGGCCAGCACCGACGAGAGCAGGACCTGCTCGGTCGCGCCGACGCTCGGGTACGGCAGCTCGATCTCCGCGCCCTTCAGGCCGTTCGGCGCCGTCAGGTGGATGCCGTTCAGCTGCTTGTCGACCACGGCCCCCATCGCGCGCAGGGCGTCGAGGTGGAAGTCGATCGGACGGTCGCCGATGCGGCAGCCGCCGAGGTCGGGGATGAACGCCTCGCCGAGCTTGTGCAGCAGCGGACCGCAGAACAGGATCGGGATGCGGCTCGACCCGGCGTGCGCGTCGATCTCGGCGAAGTGCGCCGACTCGACGTTCGACGGGTCGAGGATGAGCTCGCCTCGTGCAGGGTCCGTGATCCGCACGCCGTGCACTTCGAGCAGGCCGCGCACGACCTTCACGTCGGAGATGTCCGGGACGTCCTTGAGGATCGACGGGGTGTCGCCGAGCAGTGAGGCGACCATCGCCTTGGTCGCGAGGTTCTTCGCGCCACGGACCTCGATGCGTCCCACGAGCGGCTTGCCGCCCCGGATGACGATCTCGTCCGACTTGAGGCCGACGCGGGCCCCTGCTGCTGCTGCGTCCTGTACGAGGGAGTTCACTACTTCACCGGCAATGTCTTCGGCCGCCATCGGGAGCGGCGGGATTCGAACTCCGTGATCGAGGACTCGTCACGGAGGGTGAGCCCGATGTCGTCGAGCCCTTCCATCAACCGCCAACGAGTGTAGGCGTCGATCTCGAAGGGAACGTCCACCGCGCCGAGCGACACGCGCTGGGTGACCAGGTCGACGGTCGCCTGCACCCCCGGATCCCGCTCGATCTCGGCCCAGAGCGCCTCGACTTCCGGTTCGGTCACGATCGCGGTGACCAGGCCCTGCTTGCCCGCGTTGCCCTTGAAGATGTCCGCGAAGCGACTCGAGACGACCACGCGGAACCCGAAGTCGCGGAGTGCCCAGACGGCGTGCTCGCGGCTCGACCCGGTGCCGAAGTCCGGGCCGGCGACGAGCACCTGCGCGCCCTGGTACTCGGGCTGGTTGAGCACGAAGTCGGGGTCCTGGCGCCACCCGGCGAACAGGGCGTCCTCGAAGCCGGTCTTCGTGACGCGCTTGAGGTAGACCGCGGGGATGATCTGGTCGGTGTCCACGTTCGACCGCTTGAGCGGCGCGGCGATCCCGGTGACGGTGGTGATCTTGTCCATCAGATGGTCCCCTCGGTGGTCGCGGTCGCGGTCGTGGTCGCGGTGTCGGTCACGGACGCCAGCGCGTCGTCGGTCTCCAGGTCCCACGGGCTCGACAGCGTGCCCCGGACAGCGGTGGCGGCGGCCACGAGCGGGGACACCAGGTGCGTCCGTCCGCCCTTGCCCTGGCGGCCCTCGAAGTTGCGGTTCGAGGTGCTGGCGCAGCGCTCCCCCGGCGCGAGCTGGTCGGGGTTCATACCGAGGCACATCGAGCAGCCGGCGAACCGCCACTCGGCGCCGAAGTCCGTGAACACCTGGTCCAGCCCCTCGGCCTCGGCCTCGAGCCGCACCCGGGCGGACCCCGGCACGACCATCACCCGGACGCCGTCGGCCTTCTTGCGACCCTTGATGATCGACGCGAAGGCGCGGAGGTCCTCGATCCGCGAGTTCGTGCACGAGCCCATGAACACCGCGTCGACGGCGATGTCCTTCATGGGCGTGCCGGCGGTCAGGTCCATGTACTCCAACGCGCGCTGCGCCGCCGCCTGGTCGTTCGGGTCGTCGTAGTCCGAGGGGTTCGGCACATCGTCGGACAGCGAGACGCCCTGGCCGGGGTTCGTGCCCCAGGTGACGAAGGGCTCGAGCTCGTCCGCGTCGATGAAGACCTCGGCGTCGAACACGGCGTCGTCGTCGGTCGCCAGCGTGTCCCAGTAGGCGACGGCGTCGTCCCAATCCTGACCCGTCGGGGCGTGGTCGCGGCCCTGGACGTAGTCGTACGTCGTCTGGTCGGGGGCGACCATGCCGGCGCGGGCACCGGCCTCGATCGACATGTTGCAGATCGTCATGCGGCCCTCCATCGAGAGCGCGCGGATCGCCGACCCGCGGTACTCGAGCACGTAACCCTGACCGCCGCCGGTACCGATCTTCGCGATCACGGCGAGGATGATGTCCTTCGCCGTGACGCCTGGTCGGAGGGTGCCCTCGACCGTGATCGCCATCGTCTTGAAGGGCTTGAGCGGCAGGGTCTGCGTGGCGAGGACGTGCTCGACCTCGGACGTGCCGATGCCGAACGCCATCGCACCGAACGCGCCGTGGGTGCTCGTGTGGGAGTCGCCGCACACGACGGTGATGCCAGGCATCGTCAACCCGAGCTGCGGACCGACCACGTGCACGATCCCCTGCTCCTTGTCACCCAGCGAGTGCAGCCGGACGCCGAACTCCGCGCAGTTGCGCCGAAGGGTCTCGATCTGGGTCCGGCTCGTCGGGTCGGCGATGGGCCGGTCGATCGCGAGCGTCGGGGTGTTGTGGTCCTCGGTCGCGATGGTGAGGTCGAGGCGGCGCACCGGACGGCCGGCCTGGCGGAGGCCGTCGAACGCCTGCGGGCTCGTGACCTCGTGCACGAGGTGGAGGTCGATGTAGAGGAGGTCCGGGTTCCCGTCCTCGCCCTTGACCACGACGTGGTCGTCCCACACCTTCTCGGCGAGCGTCTTTCCCATCGGCCCGGCCCTTCCTCATCGACGTTGCGGTACCGCTCTCGCGGCTCGGTCCGGCGAGTCTAGCAGGTTGGTATACCAACGCGCGTGCGCCGCGACCGGACGCCGGCGGGAGGCTCGTGGCTGGGCCGCCACGGGCCTCCCGTCCGACAGCCACTCACCCTCACAGGACGTGACGCGTCTCGGCGACACTCGTCGCGGTGGGAGGATGGCAGGGACATGACGACGCCTGCGCACTCGACCCGGACCACCAACCTCGAGGGCGCAGCCCGCGCCGCGATCGCCGGCGGCGCTCCGCTCGCGCTGCTCATCGCCCTGGGGATGCCGGGCTACGCGGCCTTCGCGATGTTCGCCGGGTTCACCGCGATCTTCGGCGCGACCGAGCCGTACCGACAGCGGATGGTGACGACCGGCGTCGCGGGCGTCCTGCAGGCGTCGTGCATGTTCGCCGGCCTCGCGGTGTCGCTGTCCGGGGCGCCGCTGTGGCTGCAGGGCGTCGGGCTCGTGGTCGTCCTGGTGGTCGCGGTCTGCACGCTGAGCACGCTGCAGACGATCCCGGCGCAGCCGATCTTCCCCGTCTTCGCGTTCTGCGTCTCGGCGCTCGTGCCCGTCCGGCCCGCTGACCTGCCCCTCGTCGCGACGATCATCGTCGGGTCGGTGGTGTGGGCCTGGCTCGTCGCGATGTCCGGCGCGCTGATCCGACTCGTCCTGCACCCGCGAGCGCCCCACGTCTTCCGCCCGATCGCGCCGCGGAAGCACCGCTCGTTCGCGATCCTGCGCAGCGCGGCGCTGTGGGAGACGGTCGGGCTCAACGTGGTCGGTGCCCTGGTCGCCGGAGCCGTCGCCGAGACGGTCCCCTGGCTCGGACACCCGTACTGGGCGGTCATCGCACTGGTCTCCACGCTGCCGGCGATCCGACAGCGGCACACCGTGGTCCGCGCGGTGCAGCGGTTCGTCGGCACGATCGGCGGCACGGTGATCGCCGTCGGCATCCTGCTGCTCGAGCCCTCGGTGTGGTGGATCGTGGTGATCGCCGTGGTCGGCCAGTTCTTCGCGGAGATCTTCGTCGCGCGGCACTACGCCGTGACGCTGCTGTTCCTCACGCCGCTCGCGCTCGCGGTGTCGTGGCTGAGCGTCCCCGAGGCCCCGGAGCTCCTGGCGGTGGACCGCATCGCGCAGACGCTGCTCGGCGCGCTCGTCAGCGTGGCGCTGCTCGTGGTGGGCCGGGCGATCGAGCGGCGGCGCGGCCGTGCGCTCGGTGCGACGAGCGCGATCCGCACCGTCTGACGGCCGGGAGGCGCGTGGCGGACCCGCACCGCGCCTCCCGTCCGCCCGTTCGCTCGTCCGACGCCGCGCGGATCTGCGGAACCTGGTTCCGGACTCAGAACCGGGGAGCAGCGCCGTGCTGTGTCCGGAACCTGGTTCCGCACTCGGGACGTCAGTCGCGCGGCGTGACGTTCCAGGAGTCGATCACCGGCCGGCCGTGCTCGTAGCCGAGCGAACTCACGGTGGCGGTGCCGAGCTTCAGCACGGCGCCGTCCTGCGGCGCGAGACGGATCCACGCGGCACCCAGGGCGCGGAGCACGTGTCCGTGTGCGACCACGATCGCGTCGTCGCCTTCGGCGAGCACCGGCCGGACGCGGTTCAGGACCCGCTCGACGCGGACGCGGACCTCGGCGGCGTTCTCCCCCGGGGTGTCGCCCGCCGGCACGCCGTCGGTCCAGAGGTCCCAC
This sequence comes from uncultured Curtobacterium sp., assembly GCA_913774725.1. Lineage (GTDB taxonomy): Bacteria > Actinomycetota > Actinomycetes > Actinomycetales > Microbacteriaceae > Curtobacterium > Curtobacterium subtropicum. Next base: position 6,066 of record CAJYIG010000365.1, read on the forward strand.
GGCCCGTGCCGCTCGACCTTGATCTGCGGGGTGGTCAGACCCTCGTACGCGCCGTAGTCCCACTCGTACAGGTCCTCGTCGAGCTCCGGGTCGACGCCCACGAGCTCGGCGGTGTCGCGGGCACGCTGCAGCGGGCTCGAGAGCGCGAGCCCGAACGTCCGGTCGGCGAGGTACCGGCCGGCGCGCTTCGCCTGCTCGATGCCGTTCTCGGTGAGCGGGATGTCCGTGCGGCCGGTGTGCTGACCGCTCTTCGACCACTCCGTCTCTCCGTGGCGGACGAGGACGAGTTCGCCGGGGCGTTCCGAGGTCATGTGTTCCTTCCGATGAGCAGGCCGAGCGCGGCTGCGCCGACCGAGACGACGAGCATCCCGAGGCCGTTCAGGACGGCGGTCCGGGTCTTGCCGGATCGGAGGAGCTGCACGGTCTCGACGCTCGCCGTCGAGAACGTCGTGTACCCACCCATCATGCCCGTCCCGAGCACGGCGACCATCGGCAACGGCAGCGCGCCGGACTCGCCGGCGCCGGTGAGGAGCCCGAGGACGAGCGACCCGGAGACGTTGATGACGAGCGTGCCGAGCGGGAAGCCCGCGAGGGCGGTGCCGCGGACCCGGCCCTTCACGAGTCCGTCGAGCCAGAACCGCAGCGCCGCACCGACGCCGCCGCCGAGCGAGACCAGCAGCAGGTCGAGGGGGCTCACCGGGCGGCTCCGGTCCGGGGATCGCGGGCACCCCGGGAGCGTCGAACCCCGGCGATCCACGCACCCGCTGCAGCGGCGACGAGCCCGAGCACGACCGAGAGCAGCGCGTACCCGGTGCCCGCGCCCCACCGTCCGACGTCGAGCAACCGTGCGGTGTCGTCGGCGAGGGTCGAGTACGTCGTGAAGCCGCCGAGGACCCCCGTGCCGACGAAGAGCCGGAGTGCCCGGCGCCGACCGGTGTCCGGACCCGCGTGCGCCAACGTCTCGAGGAGCATCCCCAGGCAGAACGCCCCGACGACGTTGACGGCGAGGATCGTCCAGCTGATCCCGTCGACGGACGGCAGGGCAGCGGCGAGCGCCGCTCGGAGTCCGGTGCCGATCGCCCCGCCGAGCGCGACCAGCCCGAGGTACCGCCAGCGGAGGTGCGGGGGTGGGCTGGACGGCGTGTCGGACACGGCGCTCAGTCCCGCACCGCGGCGACGCCCTCGACCTCGACGAGCTGGTCGT
>CAJYIG010000366.1 GCA_913774725.1 uncultured Curtobacterium sp.
AAGCACCGCGCCGAGAACGACGAGCCTGTCGACGCGCAGTCCCGCGTCGAACTCGACCGCAAGTCCGGCGAGGTCTCCGTCTACGTGCCGGAGCGCGACGAGGACGGCACCGTCGTCGGCGAGGCCGTCGACCAGCCGAGCGACTTCGGCCGCATCGCCGCCTTCGCCGCGAAGCAGGTCATCAACCAGCGGCTGCGCGACATCGGCGACGACAAGATCCTCGGCCAGTTCCGCGGCAAGGAGGGCGACATCGTCGCGGGCGTGATCCAGCAGGGTCCGAACCCGAAGATGGTGCACGTCGACCTCGGCACCGTCGAGGCGATCCTGCCGCCCGAGGAGCAGGTGCCCGGCGAGGACTACAAGCACGGCAACCGCATCCGCGTGTACGTCACGAGCGTCGGCCGTGGCGCGAAGGGCCCGCAGATCACCGTGTCGCGCACGCACCCGGGGCTGGTCCGCAAGCTCTTCGCGCTCGAGGTCCCGGAGATCGCCTCGGGCGTCGTCGAGATCACCTCGATCGCCCGCGAGGCAGGGCACCGCACGAAGCTCGCGGTGAAGGCGAACGAACCGGGCGTCAACGCGAAGGGTGCCTGCATCGGCGAGCTCGGCGCGCGCGTCCGTGCGGTCACGACCGAGCTCGGCGCCGAGAAGATCGACATCGTCGACCACTCGTCCGACCTGGCGTCGTTCGTCGCGAGCGCGCTGTCGCCGGCGAAGGTGACGAGCGCGTTCGTGCTCGACGCCTCGACGAAGGCCGTCCGTGCCCTCGTGCCGGACTACCAGCTGTCGCTCGCCATCGGTAAGGAGGGGCAGAACGCCCGCCTCGCCGCGAAGCTGACCGGGGCGCGCATCGACATCCAGCCCGATTCCATCCTGGACGGCGACGAGTAGTCGCTCCCGGTGTCGGGTGGCGGCCGCCGCCCGACACGGTTTCGCTGGTGGCGTGGCCCGTCCGGGCGCGCCGGATCGCGGTGGTCGGAGGCAAGGAGTATGGTGGTCCCCGTCAGAACATGCATCGGCAGTCGTCGTCGTGCTCCCCGGTCCTCCCTCCTCCGTGTCGTCGCCCTGAGCGACGGACGTGTCGTGGCGGACCCGAAGGCAGTCATGCCGGGACGGGGAGCGTGGCTCACCCCGACCGTCGAGGCACACGATCAGGCCGTCAAGCGCAGGGCCTACCGCCGCGCGCTCCGACTCGATCGTGAACCGGACACGTCAGCGGTACGTGACTACCTCGAGGCGCTCAGCGCCGAAGAGCAGGCGCGTCACCGGGACACGACAGAACAGGCTGAACGGCTTATGGACAACTGATGAGCGGCTCGAGATGAGACCCGTCATCCAGTGAGTCCTGCCCCCTTCGCGGGGTGGGACCCGTGAAGGAGAACAGTGGCAAAACCACGCGTACACGAGATCGCATCCGAACTCGGTGTCGACAGCAAGACCGCAATGGAGAAGCTCAAGGAACTCGGCGAGTTCGTCAAGGGCCCGAGCTCCAGTGTGGAACCCCCCGTCGCGCGCAAGCTCCGTGCTGCGCTGCAGGCGGACGGCGCCTCGACGGCGTCGAAGCCCGCGGCTCCGGCGACCCCGGGCGCTCCCGCGAAGGCCGCCGCCCCGCGGTCCGGCGCCCCGAAGCCCGGCGGTCCCCGCCCGGGTCCGGCGCGTCCGGCACCCGCACCGAAGGCCGAGCCCGAGGTCCAGGCGCCCGCCGCCGAGACCCCGACGCCCGCCGCGCCGAAGTCCGTCGCGCAGCGGCAGGCCGAGGCCGAGGCCGCGCAGAAGGCCGCAGCCGCCGAGAAGGCAGCCGCAGCCGAGAAGGCGGCTTCCGCGGCGCAGTCCGGTGGTGACGCGAGCGCGCCGAAGAGCGACTCCGTCAAGCCCGGTGGCGCGCCGAAGCCCGGCTCCGCCGCCGGTCCGAAGCCGGGTGGCCCGAAGCCCGGTGCACGCCCGGGCAACAACCCCTACGCGTCCAGCCAGGGCATGGGCTCGCGCCCGCCGCGTCCCGGCAACAACCCCTACGCGTCCAACCAGGGCATGGGTCAGCGTCCCGCCGGTGGTGCCGGTGGCGGCAACGGCATCCCGCGTCCGGCCCCGCCGCGTCCCGGCGTGCCCCGTCCGGGTGCTCCGCGTCCGGGTGGCCCCGGTCAGGCGAACCGCCCGAACGGCTTCGGGCAGCGCCCGGGCCAGGGCGGCGGCCGTGGCGGCCCCGGTGGTCGTCCGGGCGGAGCCCCGGGTGCCGGTGGCGGCTTCCCGCGTCCGGCCTTCAGCGGTCCGCGTCCCGCCGGTGGCGGTGGCCGTGGCCGTGGTCCCGGTGGTGGGACCGCCGGTGCGTTCGGTCGCGGTGGCGGCAAGAGCCGTGCCCGCAAGTCGAAGCGGACGAAGCGCGCCGAGTACGAGATGCGGCAGGCGCCGTCGCTCGGCGGTGTGCAGGTCCCTCGCGGTGACGGCAACACGGTCGTGCGACTCCGTCGCGGTGCGAGCATCTCGGACTTCGCGGACAAGATCGACGCGATGCCCGGCAACCTGGTGACCGTGCTCTTCCACCTCGGTGAGATGGCCACGGCGACCGAGTCGCTGGACGAGGCCACGTTCGAGGTCCTCGGCGAGGAACTGGGCTACAAGATCCAGATCGTCTCGCCGGAGGACGAGGACCGTGAGCTCCTCGAGGGCTTCGACATCGACATCGACGCCGAGTACGCCGACGAGGACGACTCCGTCCTGCAGCAGCGTCCCCCGGTCGTCACCGTCATGGGTCACGTCGACCACGGCAAGACCCGCCTCCTCGACGCCATCCGCAACTCGAAGGTGGTCGAGGGCGAGGCCGGCGGCATCACCCAGCACATCGGTGCGTACCAGATCGTCACCGAGCACGAGGGCGTCGACCGTCCGATCACGTTCATCGACACCCCGGGTCACGAGGCCTTCACGGCCATGCGTGCCCGTGGTGCCCAGGTGACGGACATCGCGATCCTCGTGGTCGCGGCGGACGACGGCATCATGCCCCAGACGATCGAGGCACTGAACCACGCGCAGTCGGCCGGTGTGCCGATCGTGGTCGCGGTGAACAAGATCGACAAGGAGGGCGCGAACCCGGCGAAGGTCCGGCAGCAGCTCACCGAGTACAACCTGGTGGCCGAGGAGTACGGCGGCGACGTCATGTTCGTCGACGTGTCGGCGCGCAACAACGTCGGCATCCAGGACCT
>CAJYIG010000367.1 GCA_913774725.1 uncultured Curtobacterium sp.
TGACGGACGGGAGGCGCGGTGCCAGCAGGTGCCGCGCCTCCCGTCCGTCGGGTGCGAGCGTGGCGCATTGCGCGAGCCGTCCGTGCCGCGCCTCGCGCGCGTCGGGCGCGCGTCGGGCGCGCGTTCCGCGACATCGCGGCTGTCGTTCGACAGCCGCGATGTCGCATGAGCCGCACGAGGTGCGCTGGCTGCGACGAACGCGACGGGACCGATGTCGAACGACGGCGATCTCGTCGCGGAGTCCCTCGTCGGTTTAGAGAGCAATCCTCGTGAACTGCTTGTCTTCCTGCCGGCGATCCGCCAGCATGTCCCCAGAAGAGCGGACAGCGGCCGACGGGGGACCTCACCAGCTCCCGCCGTGTCGGACCGGCCCACCACCGGCGTCCGCACGCACGGATCAGGAGCAACGATGTCAGGACAGTCCAGCGCGCCCGCTTCACGGCGCACCAGGGTCGCGGCGCTCGTCGCCGGCGGCGCCCTCGTCGTCGGAGGGGTCGGGTACACGCTCGCGTCGTGGACGGACAGCGAGTGGGTGTTCGGCGGCAACGGGACCGGAGGACCCGGGATCGCGACCTCCACCTTCGAGGTCGAGCAGAACGTCACGGGCGCGCTCGACGCGGGGTGGACGCAGGCGGAGACCGCTCCGGGGCAGGAGATGACGTTCACCCCGGACGCGATCGCGCTCTCGCCGGGCGACACCACCTACGCGTCGGTGGTGCTGCGGACGACCGAGAAGTCGATCGCGGGCGACGTCGAACTCCAGAAGGCGGTGTCGGCAGTGCTCTTGGCACCGACGGCTCCCGAGGCGCTGCTCTGGGACGCACTCGACGTCCGCGTCGCCGCCACCGCGCAGGGCGCGCCGTGCAACGGCTCGACCTTCACGGCTGGCACGGTCATCGCCAGCGGGCCGCTCGCGACGAGCGAAGCCTCCGCGTCGCAGCGGCTCGAAGCCGCCAGCGGGTCGCAGCAGCAGTACTGCTTCGAGGTCACGTTGCCGCAGACACCGCGACTGCCCGACGGCGTGCCGGTGGAGGCGTTGCAGGGCCTCGCGGTGACTCCCGCATGGGAGTTCTCCTCGAAGTCCGAATGACCCAGGCAGCAACGATCGGCGCAGCGGGAGCGCCGACGGGAACCCCTCCGCGCGAGCGGCCGACGCTGCTGCACCGGGTGCGCGCCGTCGTCGTCGCGGTGGCGGGCATCGTCGGTGTCCTCTGCGTCGGGTGGTGGGCGGTCGCGGCGACCACGGGGCTGTCACTCGTGGTCGTCACCACGGGGTCGATGAGCCCGACGATCCCCGCGGGGGCGGTCGTGGTGACCGAACGGATCGAGGCGGCGGACGTCCGCCCGGGGCAGGTCGTCACCGTGCCGAGGCCGGGATCATCGCTGCCCGTGACCCACCGCGTGGTCGCCGTCGACCGGGTGCCGGGGGACGCCGCCGCGCGCTCGCTGACGACACGGGGCGACGCGAACGACACCGTCGACCGCGACCCGTCGGTCGTCCGGGAGGCCCGGCGCACCATCGCCTCCGCTCCCGTGCTCGGGCACGTGCTGCAGTGGTCCTCGACACCCGCTGCCCGTGGGCTCGCGGTGGCGACCGTCGGCCTGCTCGTCGTCTGGTCGTTCTGGCCGGCGCGGCGCGCAGCCGGTGGCGGTGACGGTCCCGGGGAGGGTCTCGGTGACGGTCTCGGTGACGGTCTCGGTGACGACGAGCGTGGAGCGCAGGGATGAGTCGGCGGCCGGGGCCCTCTGCCGGCGCTGCGGCTGCCGGCGCGGTCCTCTGCGCAGTTCTCGCACTCGGCAGCGGCGGTGCTGCCGTCGCGGCGGGCTGGCAGGCGGTCCCCGAGACCGGTGAGCCCGGCGGTCTCGTGCTCGAGGCCTCGCCGTACCCGCTGCACGCGCCCGACCTGCGACCCGGGCGACCGGCGTTCTGGCAGGTGCACACCCGGGTCGACCGGGCCGGACCGATCAGCACCGAGGTCGAGCTCCGTCGGGAGGGCGCCCTGGTGGAGCACCCGGACGGGCTGCGGGTCACCGTGTCAGCGTGCGAGCGGCCGTGGCGCGGACTCGACACCGTGCCGGTCTGCGACGACGGACAGCGGGTCCTCTCGATCGGGCCCGGGGAGTCCGACTCCCTCCGCGTACCGGTCTCCGACCCCGACGGTGACGGATCGACCTGGTTGCTCGTCGAGCTCGCCGTCGCCGACACCACGGGCGCATCGGTCGACGACGGGCTCATGGGGCTCGAGGCGTCCGTCGGGCTCGGGGTGACCGCGAGCGCGGAGGACCCCGTCGACGGCTCGTCGTCGACCGACGGGCGCGACGCAGGGCGGCCAGGACGATCGACGGCGACGACGTCGTCGGCGTCGCTGACCTCGCTGGCGTCCACCGGTGCGGCCTTCGCGGCACCGCTGTTCGTCGCGGCGGCACTCGTGCTCGTCGGCGTGGCGGTCCGGCTGCGGCGGACGGCGGAGTCCCGCGACGGAGGTACGCGATGAGCCCGCGACGGGGACGGGGACGTGAGCCGCGCCACCGTGCCCCTCGCCACCGCGCCCCTCGCCGTCCGGCGGTGCTG
>CAJYIG010000368.1 GCA_913774725.1 uncultured Curtobacterium sp.
TCGTGCTGCGACCCGGCCCGGTGCCGTGGGTCGCGGTCGTCGTGCTCGGTCTCGCGCTCGTGGTGGTGCTCCCCGCTGCCCAGGTCTGGTCCTGGTCGCGACGGGGCGGTCGGGCCGCGGTGGTGGCCACGCGGCGGTGGGTCGATGAGGGCCGTGTGCCCCCGGAGGTGCCGGAGGCGGTCTGGCGCCCCCGCGTGCAGCAGTGGACGGCGGACGCGCGCCGGCGACGGACGAGCGGGTGGATGTTCGTCGGGCTCGCCGCGCTGTGGGCGGTCATCGCGGCGACGGGGAACGCCGCCGATTGGGGCGTCGCGGTCGTCTGGGTCGTGCTCGGGATCGCGACCCTGGTGCAGGGGCGCGGCGACCGGGTCGGCGCCGAGCACCTGCTCGCCGCGCCGGTGCGCCCGACGACCTGACGTTCCTGCACGACCCGGGCGTGCGTACGTGCTGTCCACGGACCAGCCCCGCCTGAACCGGGGCGGCGGTCGGACGAGCACCATGGGCCCATGAGCCAGCTCGACAAGCAGGACCCGCGATCGCAGTACCCCCGGCCGCCGTTCCCGCCGCAGACCCAGCAGGGGTCGGGGTTGGCCAGCGCGATGGACCCCGCGCCCGACCACGGCGAGACGACGTACCTCGGCACGGGGCGGATGCCCGGGTACCGGGTGCTCGTGACCGGTGCCGACTCGGGCATCGGCCGCGCCGCCGCGATCGCGATGGCGAAGGAGGGCGCGGACGTCGCCCTCAACGCCCTGCCCGAGGAGCACGAGGACCTCGAACAGGTGCGCGACGTCGTCGGGGACCTCGGACGCAAGGCCGTGCTGCTGCCGGGCGACCTGACCGACGAGGCGTTCTGCGACACCCTCGTGCGCGACGCCGTCAGCGAACTCGGCGGCCTCGACGCGCTCGTGCTCGTCGCCGGACACCAGCAGGTGCACGAGGACGTCACCGAGCAGTCCACCGAGGACTTCGACCGCACGATGAAGGTCAACCTCTACTCGATGTTCTGGCTGGTCCGGGCGGCCGTACCGCACATGGCGCCCGGCAGCGCGATCGTCACCACCAGTTCGGTGTCCGCGTACCAACCGCAGGACCGGATGATCGACTACGCCGCCACGAAGTCCGCCATCATCACCTACACGAACGGCCTCGCCCGCCAGCTCGCGGCGAGGGGCATCCGGGCGAACTGCGTCGTCCCGGGGCCGGTGTGGACGCCGCTGCAGCCGATCAGCTACCCCGGCGACGAGATCGCCGCCTACGGCCAGGACACCCCCTTCGGACGCCCGGCGCAGCCCGTCGAGCTCGGCAGCGCCTACGTCCACCTCGCCGGCCCGGAGTCGTCGTACACGTCCGGCAGCACCCTGACCGTGGCGGGAGCGACCGGGGTCGCGCTGTGAGTCCCGCTGCGCGGCGGACCACCGTCCTGGTCGGGGACCGCAGGATCGCGCTCACCAACACGGACAAGGTGCTCTACCCGGCGAGCGGCACGACGAAGGGCCGGGTGATCGAGTACTACGAGCGCGTGGCGCCGTGGATGATCCCGCACGTGAAGGACCGCCCGGTGACCCGGAAGCGGTGGGCGGACGGCGTCGACGGCACGGTCTTCTTCGAGAAGAACCTGCCCGGGTCGGCGCCCGACTGGGTCCGGCACCACACCATCGCGCACAAGGAGCACGACACCGAGTACCCGATCGTCGACGACCTGCCGACGCTCGTCTGGATGGCGCAGCAGGCGGCGCTCGAGCTGCACGTCCCGCAGTGGCGCTTCGGTCCACGCGGGGCGCAGCAGCACCCCGACCGGCTCGTGCTCGACCTCGACCCGGGCGAGGGCGTGGGGCTGCCGGAGTGCGTCGAGGTGGCGCTCGCCGCACGCGAGATCCTGCACGGGATGGGGCTCGACCCGTACCCGGTCACATCCGGCTCGAAGGGCATCCACCTGTACGCGGCACTCGACGGGCGTGCCACGACGGCGCAGGTGTCCGACGTCGCGCACGAGCTCGCCCGGGCGCTGGAACAGGACCTGCCCGACCTGGTGCTGTCGTCGATGAGCCGTGCCGAGCGTCGCGGCAGGGTCTTCGTCGACTGGTCGCAGAACAACGGCAACAAGACGACGATCGCGCCCTACTCGCTGCGCGGCCGTGACCGGCCGACCGTCGCGGCACCGCGGACCTGGCGGGAACTCGAGGAGCGCGGACTCGCCCAGCTGGAGTTCGAGGAGGTCCTCGACCGTCTGGAGGCACACGGCGACCTCCTGCACCCGGTCGCCTCCGCCTCGCTGGCGGTGGGCAGGACCGACCACGGTCACTGGGACAGCGACCGCACCCAGCGTGCGAACGAGGCCGAGCAGCCGGCCCGCGACCGCCTCGCGGTCTACCGCGCCAAGCGCGACGCGACGAGGACGCCGGAGCCGGTGCCCGAGGGCGCCCCGACGGTCCGGCGGGACGGGACCCCGACCTTCGTGATCCAGGAGCACCACGCCACCCGTGACCACTACGACTTCCGGCTGGAACACGAGGGCGTGCTCGTCAGCTGGGCGCTCCCCAAGGGCGAGCCGACCGACCCCGGGAAGAACCACCTGGCGGTGCAGACCGAGGACCACCCGCTCGAGTACGGCTCGTTCGAGGGGACGATCCCGCAGGCCGAGTACGGCGGCGGGACCGTCACGATCTGGGACGACGGCACCTACGAGCTCGAGAAGTGGCGCGAGGGGGAGGAGGTCATCGTCACGCTGCACGGGCGGACCAACGGCGCCCGACGACTGGCGCTCCTGCACACCCGCGGACGTGGTCGCGGCCGCGGGAGCGCCGGCGACGAGAAGAACTGGCTCATCCACCGCACGAAGGACCAACCCGACCGCCTCGCCGACGGTGGTGGCGGAGCGGACGTCGGACGGACCTCCCGACCAGCGACCACGACGGGTGGTCGGCGGATCGAGCGCGCCGCGCCCGCGGCGACGCCGCCCGGCGATCGGCGGGCCATGCTCGCGAGCCCGGTGCGCGGTCAGCCGCGATTCGACCCGTCGGAGTGGGCGTTCGAGATGAAGTGGGACGGGGTCCGTGCACTCGCCACCGTGCGCGACGGTCGGGTCACCCTCCGGAGCCGGAACGACAACGACCTGACCGTGCAGTACCCCGAGCTGCAGGAGCTCGGCGAGCGGGCCGGGGTCGACGGGGTCTTCGACGGCGAGGTCGTGGCGGTGGACG
>CAJYIG010000369.1 GCA_913774725.1 uncultured Curtobacterium sp.
TGATGTACCTGCACCGACTCGACCTCCGTGCGATCGGGCCGTACCCCGAGCTCGTCTCGATCGACTTCGCGGCGCTCGCCGCCTCCGGGGTCTTCCTGCTCGAGGGGCCGACGGGGTCCGGCAAGTCGACCATCATCGACGCCGTGGTCTTCGCGCTCTACGGCGGCCTCGCGGGCGAGGGCTCGACGCACGACCGTCTGCACAGTCAGCACGCGGACCCCGGTGTCGAACCCTTCGTGGAGCTCGTGTTCGAGACCGGGGCCGGCGTGTTCCGGGTCCGTCGGACGCCGCAGTACGACCGACCGAAGCAGCGTGGTGCCGGCACGGTCCGGCAGCAGGCGTCCGCACAGCTCTTCCGGCTCGCGAGCCCGGCGGACGCCCTGGGCGAACCGGTGTCTTCGCGCATCCCGGAGATCGGGCTCGAGGTCACGCGGGTCGTCGGACTCGACCGCGCGCAGTTCCTGCAGACGGTCGTGCTGCCGCAGGGCGAGTTCGCCCGGTTCCTCCGCGCGCCGGGCGAGGACCGCCGGAAGCTCCTCCAGTCGCTCTTCGGCACCCAGGTCTACGACCGCACCGCCGACGAGCTCGCCGCCCGCCGGCGCGAGGTCCAGGCCGAGGTCGACTCTGCCGACGCCCGGGTCCGGGACGCGCTCAACCGGTTCGCCCAGGCGGCCGGCGAGCCGGAGGCGACCGAGCCCTCGGTGGCGGGGACCCTCGACGCGCTCCGGGTCCGGGCCGAGGACACCGCAGCGCGTCGCGCCGAGGCGGTCGCGGCGGCGGACCGTGCGCGCCTGCACGAGCACGACGTGGCCGCGCGGCTCCAGGCACGATCGCGTCGTGCGGCCCTCCTCGAACGTCGCGGCGCCCTCGACGCCGGTGCAGCCCGGGTCGAGGTCGCTCGCGACCGGCTCGCCCTCGCCGACCGGGCCGCCCGGGTCACGACGCCCGCCGACGGTCTCGATGCCGCCAGGATCCGTGCGGACGAGCACCACCGCCGGGCACTCGACCTCCGGACGCGCCTCGGGGTCCCCACCGACGTCGACGTCGCTGCACGGCTCGCCGACCTGACGGCCTGTGCCGCGTCGGTCCGACACCTCGTCGCGGTCGAGGCCACGCTCGAGGAACGCCGCCGGACGCACGCGGATGCCGCCGCTCGGGCCGCGCTGCTCGTCGAGCGGGTGGCGGAGCTCGGCCGCGTGCTCCGAGCGCGTCCCGCCGGACGGGCGGCCCTCGTCGAGGAAGCCCGGACCGCCGCCGCCGACGCAGGCGACGGCGAGGCCGCCCGGACCGAGGTCGAACGCCTCCGTCGCGTCCGCGCGGACCTCGATGCTCGAGACGCCGCGACCGAGGCCGTGCGTCGGGCGGAACGGACAGTGGCGGACCGCCGGGTCCGGGCCGAGGAACTCCTGCGTGCCGAGCAGGCCCTGCGGGCACGACGCATCGCCGGGCTCGCCGGCGAACTCGGCGCAGCGCTCGTCCCGGGCGATCCCTGCCCGGTCTGCGGCGCGAGCGAGCACCCGGACGTCGCCGTGCCGCAGGACGACCACCCGGATGCGGCAGCCGTGGACGCCGCCGCCGACGCCACGCGTGCCGCCGACGGTGCCCTCGCCGAGGCAGCGGCGGTCCTCGCGGTCGAACAGGCGGACCTCGACCGCCTGCGCGCCGCGGTCGGCGGAACGGACGCCGATGCCCTCGCCGAGCAGGCCGTCGTCGCCGCCGCGCGCGTCGAGGCCGCTCGGGCCGCGGCCGTCCGTGTCGCCGAGGTCGAACAGCGCCGCGCGGCGCACGACGACGAGACCCGGGCCCTCGAACGCGAGCACACCACGGTGCAGGCCGAGCACGCCGTGCTCGTCGGGACGAGTGCGGCCGAGGGGGAGCGGCTCGACCACGACACCGCCACCGTCACGGAGGCGCGGGTCCGCGCAGCGTCGCTCGCGGGCAGCCCCTGGGTGCCGGCCGACGGTCCCACGACACCGGACGACCGCGGGCTCGCGCATGCGGTGCGGCAGCTCGACGACCTCGCCGCCCGGGCCGTCGAGGTCACCGCTGCCGAGGCGCAGGCGGCGACGGCCGCGCAGACCGTGGTCGAACGGACCGCCGAGGTCGCCCGCGCGCTGGCCGGACAGGGCTTCGACACGGTCGATGCGGCGCGGGCCGCGCTGCTCCCGCCCGACCGGACGACCGCACTGCAGGCCGAGGTCGTCGCGGCCGACCGCGAGCGCGCCGTGGTCGACGCGGGCCTCGCGGAACCCGCCGTGGTCGCTGCCGCCGACGACCTCGACACCGGGCCGGACACCGCGCTCGACCTGGACGCGGCTCGTGCAGCCCACGTCGCCGCGGCCGAGCGAGCCGACGACGCCGTGCGCTCGGCGGTCTCGGCGTCCGACCGGGCCGAGGCCGCGGCCGGCTGTGCCGTCGAGGTGGACCGCGCCGTCCGGGCCCGCGACGACACGTCCGCCCGGAGCCGTGCGATCGTGCGCCTGGCCGACGTCGCCAACGGCGCCACCGCGGTGAACCCGAGCGGCATCACCCTCGGCACCTACGTGCTCATGCGGCGCTTCGAGGACGTCGTCGCGGCCGCGAACGACCGGCTGCGGGGGATGCTCGGCGGGCGGTTCACGCTCGAGACCTCCGACGAGCGTGAAGTCGGCTCACGGGCGCGACGGACCGGCCTCGCGCTCGCGGTCCACGACCACACCACCGACACCCGGCGCGCACCGGGGAGCCTGTCCGGCGGCGAGACCTTCACGGTGTCGCTCTGCCTGGCGCTCGGGCTCGCCGACGTCGTGCAGGCCGAGGCGGGCGGCGTCTCGCTCGGCACCCTGTTCGTCGACGAGGGCTTCGGCACCCTCGACCCCGAGACCCTCGACGACGTCATCGGTCAGCTCGCCCGCCTCACCGCCGGCGGACGTCAGGTCGGGATCGTCAGCCACGTCGAGGAGCTCAAGCAGCGCATCCCCGAGCGGATCGCCGTGCGGCGCACCGCCGAGGGCGGCTCGCGGGTCACGACCACCGTCTGACGACCCGCACGGACCGCGGGCCGACGAGACCGGCGTCGTCCGGGCCCCTCGGCCGACGTCGACCGTGGTCAGGGGGACGGCGGTGCGTCCACCGTGCCGTCGGGCGGCGGAAGGATGTCCGCCGCGATCCACGGGAACACCCACGTGAACAGCGCGTACACGATCACGGCGAGCAGCACGAGCAGCTCGAGGACCTTCAGGGCGGCGGGTCCGGGCAGGATCCGCCAGACGAACGGGAAGATCACTGCGGCGTCTCCAAAAGTTCCTTGGGGGTGCCCTCCGAGGCGGGCATCCAGTAGTCGAGCTTGGCGTGCGTGATGTAGCGCTCCTTGGCGGACCACATCGGGTGGCACGCGGTCAGGGTGAGCCAGCGGTCCTGGGCCGACGGCGTGACACCGGGCTGGTTCGGCACCGGTGCGATCGTCTCGATCTTGTCCGGCGTGACGATCTGCGAGTCGGTGACCTTGTAGACGTACCAGACGTCGAAGTCCTTCTCCTTGTCCGTCACACGGACGACGATGGCGTCGTCGGTCTTCAGGTCCGCGATCTGGTTGAGCGGCTTCCCGTACGTCACGCGGTGTCCCGCGACCGCGAAGTTGCCCTCGGCGCCCGGCATGGCGGTGTCCTGGTAGTGCCCGAGACCGATCGTGTTGAGCACACGCTCTCGGTCCGTGCCCTCGCCGATCGGTCGGAGGTAGTCCGCACCGAAGCGGGGGATCTGCATCGTGCCGAAGACGCTCGTGACGTCCGGCGGTTCGGGGAGGACGGGGGCCTCGCCGCGGTGCTCGGAGCCCTCGACCTTCGGCGCCGCGCGCTGCCCGAGGTCGTCGACGAGCTTCGTCTGCTCGTTCACGGCGACGACGTCGGTCCACCACGCGGTCCACGCCACGTAGAGACCGGTACCGGCACCGGCGATGATCAGCAGCTCGGCCAGCAGCGAGACGAGTGCGCCGCCGACGGTCTGGCGGGGCCTGGTGCGCCGTGGCGGCCGCGTGGCCTCGTCCTCGCGCGCCGACCGGCGCGTCGGGGCAGTGTCGTGTGCGGTCACGGTGCTCCTGATCCGGATGAGGTGGTCGGACAGGTCTATCAGACCACGGCGACCAGCAGGTGACGAGTCCTCGGACCTGTGGATGCACACGTGTCCCGCTAGCGTGGCGGGATGACCCCGGTGTTCCGCCCGTTCCGCCCCGACGACACGGAGGCGGTCGTCGCCCTCTGGGACGCCTGCGGGCTGCTGCGGCCGTGGAACGACCCGCGGCGGGACATCGCGCGGAAGGTCGCCGAGCAGCCGGAGCTCTTCCTGGTCGCCGAACAGCCCGACGGCGTGGACGGCACCGAGGTCGTCGGTGTCGGCATGGCGGGCTACGACGGGCACCGCGGCTGGGTGAACTACCTGGCGGTCCGCCCCGACCTGCAGGGCTCCGGGCTCGGGCGGGCGTTCATGGCGGAGTTCGAACGACTCCTGGCCGAGCGCGGGTGCCCGAAGGTCAACGTGCAGGTCCGCGAGGGCAACGAGCAGGTACTCGGTTTCTACGCCTCGCTCGGGTACGCCCCGGACCGCGCGGTCTCGCTCGGCAAGCGCCTCATCGCCGACGACTGAGCCGGGCCGGAGCCCGACACGGTCGGGTCGTGCCGGATCTCGGGCGCGGCACCCTCCGCTACGCCAGCGCCAACCCGATCGAGGCGACGAAGGCGAGCACGATCCCGGTCCACTGCACCGCGGTCAGCCGCTCGCGCAGCACCACGCCCGCGAGCGCCACCGTGCCGATCGGGTAGAGGGCGTTGAGGACGCTCACCACCGGGAGCGCAGCGTCGCCCGAGGCGACGTGCAGCGCCGCCTGGATGCACGCGTTCGCCAGGGCATCGAGTGCCCCGCAGGCAACGACGGCGACCACCGTCCGCCGCGACCAGCGCGACCAGCGCGACCAGCGCGACCAGCGCGACCGGCCCGACCACCGCGACGTGCCCTGCCGCCGCTGCCCACGGGGACCGCCCGCGGCAGGCCGTCCGGCGGACGCCGACGGGGCGACGTGGTCCGCGCCTCCCGTCCGGACCGATCCCGACCGCACCGCCACCACGACCGCCACC
>CAJYIG010000370.1 GCA_913774725.1 uncultured Curtobacterium sp.
CCCGCGACGAACACCTGGCCGTCGGGCACCTCGGCCCGGACCTGCTGCACGAGGACTTCGACCGCGACGAGGCCCTCCGCCGCTGCACCGCCGACCCCGACCTGCCCGTGCGCACCGTCCTGCTCGACCAGCGGCGCGTGGCGGGGCTCGGCAACCTCTGGGCGAACGAGCTGAACTTCGTCCGCGGGCTGCACCCGGATCGGCCGGTCGGCACCGTCGACGTCGGGGCGCTGCTCGACACGGCGCAGCGCATGCTCCGCCACTCCGCGACCACGCCCGACGCGTACCAGGTGACGACGGGAGTGCTCCGTCGCGGTGAGCGCCACTGGGTCGTCGGCCGGGCCGGTCGACCGTGCCTGCGCTGCGGGACGCGGGTGCGTGCCCGCGACGACGTCGAGGTGGTCGGCTCCGCGCCCCGACGGGTGTGGTGGTGCCCCCGCTGTCAGCCCGTGACGGTCGGGACCGCGGCGACCGCTGCCGACTGACCGTCGGCGATGCCCCGGGCGACCTGCTCGGGCGTGCGGTCGACGGTGGAGACGACCTCGGCGGCCTCGTGCAACCAGCCGTCCGCGGCCTCGGCGTACGGTGCGAGCCGGCTCATCCGGAACGTCGAGTAGCCGACGACCGCGTCGTCCTCGATCCGGCGACGCAGGGTGTCCTGGTCGGCATGCAGCACGACGTGCCGCACCGGGATCCCGTGCAGCGCGAACCCGTCGGCGATCTCCCGCCAGTAGGCCTCGACCAGCACCGTCTGCGGCATCACCAGGGTGCCACCGACCTGGTCGAGCACCCGACGCGCCGTCTCGACGACGAGCGGCCGCCACGGGTCCCAGTGCTGGAAGTCACCGTGGTCCGGCAGCGGTGGCCGGACGTCCATCAGGACCTCGCCGATCTTCTCGGGATCGAGCACGTGGGCGTCGGGCAGCATCGGCTGCAGCAGACGCGCCGTCGTCGTCTTGCCGGCCCCGTGGGTGCCGTTGATCCACACGATCACCCCGCGGACGCTACCGCACAGGTCCGCGCGCGTGGGTCACGATCCGGCACCGGCCACGGGACGGCCTGGAGGCGCGGTGGCAGCCCGCCACGGGCCTCCCGTCCGCCAGCCGATCGTCTGTTCACCTCGGTGCGGCAGGATGACCACACCCGTCGCCCCGACCTCCGGAGTCACCGTGCCCGACCAGAAGCCCGCCGTCCTGTTCGTCTGCGTCCACAACGCCGGCCGCTCCCAGATGGCGGCCGGGTGGCTGCGGCACCTGGCGGGCGACCGCGTCGACGTCTTCTCGGCAGGGTCCGAACCCGCCGACCGGATCAACGCGGTCGCGGTGCAGGCGATGGCCGAGGAGGGCATCGACATCGCGGGTGAGCAACCCGCCGTCCTGACCACCGACGCGGTCCGTCAGGCGGACGTCGTCGTGACCATGGGCTGCGGCGACGCCTGCCCGGTGTTCCCGGGCAAGCGTTACGAGGACTGGGCGCTCACCGATCCCGCGGGTCTGCCGATCGAGCAGGTCCGTCCGGTGCGCGACGAGGTCCGGCGTCGTGTCGAGACACTGCTCGCCGAGCTCGTCTAGACCAGCGCGGCGATCCCGAGCGCGACCAGCGCCAGGAGCGGCAGGGCGCCCTGGGTGCTCGCGGCACGGCGCTTCGTCGCGTCGCTCGTGAACAGCACCAGTGCGGCGGCCAGCATGCTCCCGGTGCCGGCGACGACGAGCGTCAGCCCCACCGCGGTCCCACCGGACGCGACGACGACGATGCCGACCAGCACGAGCACGGCGAGGAACAGGTTGTAGAAGCCCTGGTTGTACGCGAGCAAGCGGGTGGCGGCGGCCTCCTGCTCCGACGTGCCGAAGGTGTTCCGCGCGCGCGGGGTGGTCCAGAGGACGGACTCGAGCACGAAGATGTACACGTGCAGGAGCGCGGCGAGGGCGGCGAGCACCAGAGCGACGACGGTCATGCCCCGACCCTACGACGCCCGGTCAGCGCTCGGTCACCGCTCGGACGGCAGGGGGAGCTCGTGCACGGCGTCCCACGGCTCCGTCCAGCCGAGTCGGTCGAAGAGCGCGTCGAGGAGCATCGCGGTGAACCCCCAGAGCGTGTGCACGCCCTGGTCCGACCGTACCGTGAAGGCCGGCCCGCGCCACTCCTGACCGCCCCGCCGCAGGACCGTCACGCCGCGGTTCGCGGTGTCGAGCAGCTCGGCCACCGGCGTCCGGAACACCGCGGCGGACTCCCGCTGGTCGACGACCCGCACGGGCGTGGGGTCGCGCCACCACCCGAGCACGGGCCGCACCAGGTGGTTCGAGTGGGCGAGCGGTACGGCGGGCAGGGTCCCGAGGACCTCGACGCCGGAGGGGTCGAGCCCGGTCTCCTCGCGGGCCTCACGCAGGGCCGCCGCGGAGTCGTCCGCGTCGCCGGGGTCGATGCGTCCTCCGGGGAAGGCGACCTCGCCCGGGTGCGACCGGAGCGTCGACGCCCGGGCGAGCAGCAGGACGTCGAGGTCGCGGTGGACGGCAACGGCTGCGGCCGGCCGGTCGGCGGGCACCCGGTCGAGGACGCCGAAGAGCATGAGCACGGCCGCTGCACGGGGGTCCGCGGTGGTCGGCATCGCGGGGACCAGCGGAGCTGCTCCGGGACCGGCGACGGCGGCGAGCGCCGCGCGGGCAGCGTCGACCGACGGCGACCGGTCCGTCCGCGTCACCGGCGCGTGCCGTCCTCGGCAGTGCTGCCGGCTGCCGGGCCGTTCCCGTCCGGTCCGACCCCGTCGGAGCCGTCGGCCGGGACGCCGTTCCGACGGGCCAGCAGCGCGCGGATGCCGACGACACCGGCGAACCCGACGACGACCAGCGCGACGATCAGCAGCAGGATGGTGTGGTGCTGGTGGCCGCCTGCGGGTGCAGCTGCGGTCGTGGCGGACATGTCGTCGCGGATCCCAGACACATCATCCGCCCGCGCGGTCGCGGTCGCGGTCGGCGCAGCCGTGGCACTCGGCGCCGGCGTCTCCGCGATGCCCGAGTCCGTCGACGAGTCCAGCGCCGCCGGGCCGCTCGACCGGAACCGGTACTCGCCCGAGATCGGGTGCCCGTCGACGGAGACGCTCCGCCACCGCACCAGGTACGACCCCGCCTCGGAGACGTCGAGGTCCTTCGCGATGGTGTTGCCCTCGACGCTGACGTCACCGGACGTGTGCTCGGCGCCCTCCGCGTCGGTGACGCTGATCACGATGCCGGTCTGCAGACCGCTGAGCGGCGGTTCGGAGAGGGTCAGGAGGACGTGGTCCACGTCTCCGGCGACCGTTGCGTCGGCGACGGGGTCGGACGCGATCAGCACGTCGTGGGCCGATGCGGGTCCGGCGACCAGCAGGACGGGCGCGAACGCTGCGACGACGACGGTGGCGAGGAGGGCTCGGAGACGCACGGGTGCCTTTCATCGGCGGCGGACCCGGCTGGTACCGGACGCCCCGAGCGTACCCGGAGCGTCCGGAGCGGCGGCGCGGGTCAGTCCTTGCTGACGAACTGCGCGTCGGACGAGCCGAGCTGCAGCTGCTCCTCGATGCCCTTCTGATCCGTCGAGCCCCAGCGCTCGGCGATCTTCCCGTCGACGAACTTCGACACCTGGATGCCGCGGACCGTGAACTCGCGGCCGGTCGGCTCGTGTCCCTGGAACGGACCGGTGTGCGTGCCGTGGATGGTGAACACCGCGGTGATGAAGTCGTCGGTCACGACGAGCGGGTCCGCCTCGAGCGTGACGTCCGGGAACGCCGTCGTGAACTCCTTCCAGAAGTCGACGATGCCGGCGAGCCCCGGCGCCTGGTCGGGCGCGGGGTCGTGGTCGACGACGTCCTCGTGCCAGGCCTCGTGCATGCGGCTCCAGTCGCGTGCCTCGAGGATCTCGCCGAGCTTCTCCTGCGTGGCGGCGTTCGCGTCCTTGGTCATGTGGGTTCCTCCCGTGGTCGGACGGTGAGGGTCCTGGCTACGCCGGACACCTCGGGAGATCCGGGGATCGAGGGACACGCTGTCCGGTCGGCGCACGTGCTCGGGACGGTGGGGGCGCCGGACGGGAGGCCCGTGGCGAGCCCACCACGCGCCTCCCGTTGCGGACCGTGGTCCGCGTCAGCGACCGGGCCCGCGCTCGATCTCCACGTCGCCCGCGACCGCCGTGAAGCGGTACCGCTGCACGGCTCCAGGGTCGGTTCCGAGCTCGTTGTCGACGTCGCCCACGGTGGCCTCCGCGGTGATCGCGTACCGGCCGTCCGGCAGGCGGACCTCCTGGTCGCCGGAGGTGGTCTCGACCGTGATGCTCCGCGGTGCCGCGCTGAGTGCGAGGTCCACGTCGCCCGAGGTCGCCTCGACCGTCAGGGTGTCCGCGCGACCGTCGAGCGAGACGTCCCCGGCGGTGCTCGTCAGCGCGACCTCGCCCCAGGTACCGGCGAGCAGCACGTCCCCGGCGGTGGCGCCGACCGCGATCGGCAGGTCCGCGGCGACGTCCTCCGGCACTCGGACGGTCAGGTGAGCGCCCTGCCGGACCCCGACGGACAGGTCGACGATGCTCCACGCCGGACCGGAGACCGTGAGGTCGAGCACCCCGTCGCGGACCGCGTGCCGCTCACGGAGCCGGGTGTCACCCGCGACGAAGACGATCTCCGTGCGGTCCACGTCGGCCCGCTCGACGCGGACGTCGGTCGAACCGGTGTCGATCCGGATGCGCTCGAAGGACTCGTCGACGGCACTCGTCCGGGAGTGGTCCTGGCGGTCGGAAGCGGCGACGGACTGCACGACCACGAGCGCGAGCAGTGCGACGAGCAGCAGGGAGCCGACCACGAGCAGGACGGTCCGCAGGGTGCGTGGGCGGCGGGGGGCCGGCGGCTGGGTGGTGCTGGTGGGCGGGGCGGTCGTCGTCACGGGGACCTCGTTCCTCGGGGTGCTG
>CAJYIG010000371.1 GCA_913774725.1 uncultured Curtobacterium sp.
CGGGCCGCTCGGCACCGCCGGCCACCTCGGCGACGTCGCGCCCGGTGGGTCCACGCTGGTCGCCGTCGGTGACCACGTCGTCGCGGTGGACAGCGCGGTGCTGACCTTCGCCGAGGACGTGTCCGCCGACGAGATCGACGCCTACGTGGCGACGGGCGAGCCGCTCGAGGTCGCGGGTGCCTTCACGATCGACGGGCGGGCCGCCGCCTACATCACCCGCATCGACGGAGCACCGTCCGCCGTGGTCGGGCTGTCGCTGCCGGTGCTGCGGTCGATGCTGCTCCGCGGCTTCGGTGTCGCCTGGCACGATCTGTGGGCTCTGTAGACATCCACACTGCTCGGCCCTGTTTCTTTGTACGTGCCGGTCAAATCCGGCCGCCGCTGCACGAATACGCTGACGTACCATGCCCCGTATCAGCAAGGTCCTCATCGCGAACCGCGGCGAGATCGCCGTCCGCATCATCCGCGCGGCTCGCGACGCTGGCAAGGCCTCGGTCGCGGTGTACGCCGACCAGGACCGCGACGCCCTCCACGCCCGTCTCGCCGACGAGGCCTACGCGCTGAACGGCACCACGAGCGCCGACACGTACCTCGTCATCGACAAGATCATCTCGGTGGCTCGTCGCTCCGGCGCGGACGCCGTGCACCCGGGCTACGGCTTCCTCGCCGAGAACGCCGACTTCGCCCGTGCCGTCATCGACGCCGGGCTCACCTGGATCGGCCCGTCGCCGGAGTCGATCGAGCAGCTCGGCGACAAGGTCTCCGCGCGTCACGTCGCCGAGAAGGTCGGCGCGCCGCTCGCGCCGGGCACCATCGAGCCCGTCGCGGACGCCGCCGAGGTCATCGCGTTCGCGGACGAGGTCGGGCTGCCGGTCGCCATCAAGGCGGCCTTCGGCGGCGGCGGCCGTGGTCTGAAGGTCGCCCGGACGCGCGACGAGGTCGCCGCACAGTTCGAGTCGGCGACGCGCGAGGCCATCGCTGCCTTCGGTCGGGGCGAGTGCTTCGTGGAGAAGTACCTCGACAAGCCGCGCCACGTCGAGACGCAGTGCCTGGCCGACGAGCACGGCAACGTCGTCGTCGTCTCGACCCGCGACTGCTCGCTGCAGCGCCGCCACCAGAAGCTGGTGGAGGAGGCGCCCGCGCCCTACCTGACGGCGTCGCAGACCGAGCGGCTGTACGAGTCGTCGAAGGCGATCCTGCGCGAGGTCGGGTACGTCGGTGCCGGCACGTGCGAGTTCCTCATCGGCGCCGACGGCACGGTGTCGTTCCTCGAGGTGAACACCCGCCTGCAGGTCGAGCACTGCGTCTCGGAGGAGGTCACGGGCATCGACCTCGTCCGTGAGCAGTTCCGCATCGCCGAGGGCGGCACGCTCGACTACGACGACCCCGCCCCGCGCGGCCACTCGTTCGAGTTCCGCATCAACGGCGAGGGCCCGGGTCGCAACTTCTTCCCGGCACCCGGCCCCGTGCACGCCTTCACCGCCCCCTCGGGCCCTGGCGTCCGCGTCGACTCCGGCGTGGTGTCGGGCGACGTCGTCTCCGGCTCGTTCGACTCGATGCTCGCGAAGCTGATCGTCACGGGCGCCACGCGCGAGGAGGCGCTCGAGCGGTCGCGTCGAGCCCTGGCGGAGTTCGAGGTCACCGGTCTGCCGACCGTGCTGCCGTTCCACCGTGCGGTCGTGTCCGACCCCGCGTTCGCGACGGACGACGAGACGCCGTTCTCCGTCTACACGCAGTGGATCGAGACGGACTTCCAGAACGACATCCCGGCGTGGAGCGGCTCCCCCGAGGAACTCCCCGCCCCGGCCGCGCGGGAGAGCGTCGTGGTCGAGGTCCAGGGCAAGCGCATCGAGGTCACCATGCCCTCGATCGTCGGCGGTGGCGCCGCCGGTGCCTCCGGTCGTCGTCCCGCCGGTCCCTCCGCTCCCCCGAAGCGCCGTTCGTCCGGCGTGAAGGGCGGGCTCGCCTCCTCGGGCTCGGTGACGTCGCCGATGCAGGCCACCGTGGTGAAGCTCGCGGTCGCCGAGGGCGACACCGTGGTGAAGGGCGACCTGCTCGTCGTCCTCGAGGCCATGAAGATGGAGCAGCCCGTCCAGGCCCCGCGCGACGGTGTCGTGACCGGCCTGAACGCCCCCGTCGGCCAGACGGTCTCGTCCGGCCACGTGCTGCTCGAGCTCGCGTAGCTTCGTTCTTCCCCTCGGAATCAGGTTCCGGACACAGCACCGCGGAGTTCCGCGGTGCTGTGTCCGTTCCAGAGTGTGCGGAGCGCTCGGGGTTCACCACGACGGCGTCCGGTCGACCCCTCGAGGCACCGGCAGCCCGGCTCGAGCCAGGATCTGCGGGGCGCGCCCACCGGGCATGACGTCGCGCCAGGTCGCCCGCGCCACGCGCTCGACCTCGGGGAAGGACCGGACAGCATCCTCGCGGAGCTTCTCATCGACGATGACCTGGTCCGCCGACCGTCCACCGCGGAGTGCACGGTCCCGGTACTTCGCCAGGCCGTCGAACTCGACCACCACGCCCTGCTCCGGGAACCAGAAGTCGACTCGGGCGACGACGTGACCGCCGAGGCTGAACTCGTGTTGGAGGACCGGTGTGGGAAGACCGAGGTCGTGGACGACGAGATTGGTCAGGCTCTCCCCCGGTGACTCCGTGCGCGCGTCGGCGATGCCGATCAGGCGGCTCGCGCGGGCCTTGCCCCGACGGACGGGGCGACGGTCGAGCGCAGCGACCAGTGTCCGTCGTTCCACTCCCTGCCGGAGCACAGCGTCGAGTACGACGATCGCGTGACCGCGATCGCACCGCAGCGCGATGTCCACCGCGGTCTCGACGAGATCGGTCGTCCGGACACCGTCGATGTCAACGGCGCTCACTGTGCGGCCCCGAGCGGGGACCTTGTCGCTGAACCGCAGCCGTTGTGACCGGTCCCGTGTCGGATCGGTGAGCAGCACACGCTCGGGCAACGGTCCGAACCACGGCAGTCCGTGCATCACGACCGCCGACTGGTGCGAGACGATCAGGCCCGGCCGGGATCGCGCCGTCACGGCATCGATCCGAGCCCGGTGCCGTGTGGCTTCCGACGCGGCTTCGAACGCCTCTGCTGACGTGGTGATGCCGTAGCCGACGCGGACGTGTTCACCCGTCCGGAGTCGTCTGCGGCGTGCCCGTGCTGCGGCGTCGTCGGCGGGCGTACGTGTCAGTGTGAGGCGTTCCATGGTCGCATCGTGCCCAGGGCCCGCGGTCGTTCCAGCGGTCGAGCTCGCGACCGGTGGATCGATGCGCTCGGAACGTCCCTGTGCAGGAACATCTGAGCTGTCGATGTGGGCGTCGACCGAGTACCGAAGACCGCGGAACGGACACAGCACCGCGAAGAAGCGCGGTGCTGTGTCCGGAACCAGGTTCCGCGCCGCCGGCCGGAGCCGGCAGGCCGCGCGCTACGACACGCGCGGGCGCACGTCGGCAGCGAGGGCGTCGACGAGCGCCTGGGCCTGGGCAGGGGTGCTCGCCACGGTGTCGATGTAGACCTTCACCTTCGGCTCGGTGCCGCTCGGGCGGACGATGACCCGCGCACCACCCTCGAGGTCGTAGCGCAGGATGTCGGACGGCGGGAAGCCCGCGACCCCGTCCGAGTAGTCGGTCACGCCCGTGACGTCGAGGCCACCGAGCGACGAGGGCGCCGACGACCGCAGGGCCGCCATGACCTCCCCGATGCGCGACAGGTCGTCCACACGGGTCGACACCTGGCCCGAGGCGAACGCCCCGAACTCGGCGGCGAACGCGTCGAGCTGGTCGGCGATCGTCCGCCCTTCCGCCGCCAGGGACACGGCGAGGTCGAGCAGCGCCAGGGCCGCCGAGATGCCGTCCTTGTCACGGACCACCGCCGGGTCGACGAGGTAGCCCAGGGCCTCCTCGTACCCGAACACCAACCCGGGCACGCGCGACACCCACTTGAAGCCGGTCAGCGTGTCGCGGTACTCGAGCCCGTACCGCTCGGCCACGCGGGACAGCGCCGGCGACGACACGATCGACGCGGCGAGCGCGCCCGAGGCCTCCGGCGATCCGGCGGCGAAGGCCGCGGCCGCACGCCAGCCGAGCAGCCACCCGACCTCGTTGCCGGACAGGCGACGGAAGGACCCGGCACCGTCCGGGATCGCGAGCGCGAGCCGGTCGGCGTCGGGGTCGTTCGCGATGACCAGGTCGGCTCCGACGGCGACGCCCCGCGCGACCGACAGGTCCATCGCGCCGGGCTCCTCCGGGTTCGGGAACGACACGGTGGGGAACGCCCCGTCCGGCTCGATCTGCTCGGGGACGACGAGCGGCTCCGCGAAGCCCGCGGCGGCGAACACCGCGCGTGCGGTCTCCCACCCGACCCCGTGCATCGCCGTGTAGACGACCTTCGGCTGCGCGTCGGCCGGGAGGCGCGGGGCCGGCACCGTCGCGGCCGTCGCGTCCACGTACGCCTGCACCAGGGCGTCACCCGCCACCGTGTAGTCGGTCGCGCGCACGAGGTCGCGGACGTCGCCGGCGGCGACCGCGTCGATCGCCGCGGCGATCTCGCCGTCGACCGGCGGGACGATCTGGGAGCCGTCGTCCCCGCCGCCGAGGTAGACCTTGTAGCCGTTGTCCCGCGGCGGGTTGTGGCTGGCGGTCACCATCACACCCGCGCCGACACCGAGGTGGCGGACGGCGAACGCGAGCACCGGGGTGGGCAGCGCCGACGGCAGCAGGGTGACCTCGAGCCCGAGGCCACGCATGACCTCGGCGGAGTCGCGGGCGAAGACGTCCGAGTTGACCCGGCCGTCGTACCCGATCACGACACTGCGGTCGCGCCCGGTGTCGATCAGGAACCGTGCGAGACCGGCGGCGGCCTGCGTCACGACGACGCGGTTCATCCGCTGCGGACCGGCGCCGAGCTCGGCGCGGAGCCCCGCGGTGCCGAATGCCAACCGGCCGGAGAAGCGCTCGCGCAGCGACGCGACGGCGGTCTCGTCCACGGGGTCGCCCGTGGCGGCGGCGACGAGCACCTCCAACTCGGTGCGGGTCTCGTCGTCCGGGTCCTGCTCCGACCAGGACCTGGCGGCGGTGAGCACGGCCTCCAGACCGTCAGCAGCGGCGCCGTCCGCCACGGGCTCGGCCCCCTCGCCGAGGTCGCCGTCCGCGATCGCGCCGTCCGAGGCGCCCTCGTGCCGGGTCACAGCGCCGCCACCACGCGGGCGAGGAGGTCGGCGATGACCGGCTCGGCCTCGCGCCCGGCCTCGAGGACCTCGGCGTGCGAGAGCGGGGTCTTCTGGATGCCCGCGGCGAGGTTCGTGATGAGGGAGAAGCCGAGGACCTCCATGCCGGCCTGGCGGGCGGCGATCGCCTCGAGCGCGGTCGACATGCCGACGATGTGCCCGCCGATGGTCTTCGCCATCTGGACCTCGGCCGGGGTCTCGTAGTGCGGGCCGCGGAACTGCGTGTAGACGCCCTCGTCGAGGGTCGGGTCGATCGACTTCGCGACCGCGCGCAGACGTGCCGAGTACAGGTCGGTCAGGTCGACGAACGTGGCACCCTCGAGCGGGCTGTCCGCCGTCAGGTTGATGTGGTCGCTGATGAGGACCGGGGTGCCCGGCTTCCAGTGCTCCTTGATGCCGCCGGCACCGTTCGTGAGCACCATGACCGACGCCCCCGTCGCCGCAGCGGTGCGGACGCTGTGCACCACGCGGCGGACGCCGTGGTTCTCGTAGTAGTGGGTCCGTGCGCCGATGACGAGTGCGTGCCGGCCGTCCTGCAGGCGGATCGACCGGACCGTGCCGGAGTGGCCGGGCACCGCCGAGGCGCTGAAGCCGGGGACCTCGGCGGCGGGGATCTCGGACACCGTCTCGCCGATGATGTCGGCGGCCTTGCCCCAGCCGGAGCCCAGGGTCAGGGCGATGTCGTGCCGCTCGATGCCGGACCGGTCGGCGATGACGGCGGCGGCGTCGCGGGCGACCTCGAACGGGTCGGCGGCGGGGTCGTTCAGCGGGTTCTCCGTGCTCATGCCCCAACTCTAGAGGCAGCGTCGGGAGCCGCTCAGTGCTCCCCGAGCGCCCGGTCCACCGCGGCGGTGATCTCGCCCTGGTCGAAGTGGTTCCGGATCACGATGACCTCGGCGTAGGTGTCCCCGAGCGCCTCGACGAACTCCTGGCTGGTGAGGATCACGTTGGCGTCCTCGGCCACCGCGCGCACCGAGGCGACGTCCGCCGCGACGACCGACGCCGAGAGTCCGAGCGCATCGAGGGCCTTCTCGGCGTTCACCTTGAGGATGCCGCTCGACCCGATCCCCGCACCGCAGATCGTCACGATCTTCACGCCGACACCCCCATGATCGTCCGGACCTCGTCCGCCGACGTCGCTGCCGCGAGCCGAGCGGTCACGGTGTCGTCGTTGAAGGTGTTCGCGATGTCGCCGATGGACTCGAGGTGCGTGCCGACCTCGGCGACGGCGAGCCCGAGCACGACCGACACCGGGTCGTTGTGCGGGTGTCCGAACGACACCGGTTCCCGCAGCGTCACGACGGCCAACCCGTCACGCAGCACCGAGGGTCCCGGCCGGGCGTGCGCGAACGCGAGCCCGGGCGAGATGACGATGTACGGTCCGTGCTCCTCGACCAGGTCGATCATCGCGTCCGTGTAGGGCGGCGTCGCGGCGCCCGAGGTCACGAGCGCACCACCGGCGAGCCGCAGCGCGTCGCGCCACGAGGACGCGCTCGCCCCGAGCACGACGGCGTCGTCCGGCAGCGGCGGGAGGGACATCCCTACGCCTCCTGGTGTCCGGCCGTGATGGTCGCGATGATCTCCTCGCGGTCCTCGAGCGGCAGGAACGAGCCGAGCGCGGCGTTGATCTGGAACGCGGCGAGGTCGTCGAGGTCGTAGCCGAAGGTGCCGGCGAGGAGCGCGAGCTCCTTCGACAGCGAGGTGTTGCTCATCAGACGGTTGTCGGTGTTCACGGTGACGCGGAAGCCGAGCTGGTACAGCACGTCGAACGGGTGGTTGGCGAGGTCGTCGCCCCACGCGGCGATCGCACCGGTCTGCAGGTTCGACTGCGGCGCGACCTCGAGCGGGATCTCGCGGTCGCGGACCCACGACGCGACCTCGCCGAGCGACGCGAGCGTCGAGCCGTCACCGGCGTCGGACAGCGTGATGTCCTCGAAGATCCGGACACCGTGCCCGAGGCGGAGCGCACGGCCGTCGACCAGCGCCGAGCGGATCGACGCGAGCCCGTCGGCCTCGCCCGCGTGGACGGTCACCGGGAACAGCTCCGACGCCAGGTACTCGAACGCCGCGCGGTGGTTCGCCGGCGGGAAGCCGGCCTCGGCCCCTGCGATGTCGAAGCCGACCACGCCGCGGTCGCGGTGCCGGACGGCGAGCTCGGCGATCTCGAGGGACCGGTCGGCGTGCCGCATCGCGGTGACGAGCTGGCCGATCCGGATCGAGCCGCCGGCGGCGTCCACGGCCTCCTCGATGCCGGCCTGCACCGCCTCGACGGTCTGGTCGAGCGTCAGCCCGCCCCGCAGGTGCTGCTCCGGCGCCCAACGGATCTCGCCGTAGACGACGCCGTCGGCGACGAGGTCCTCGACGAACTCCTTCGCGACGCGGTGCAGCTGCGGTGCGGTCTGCATCACCGAGGTGGTCACGTCGAAGGTCTTCAGGTACTCGACGAGCGAACCGCTGTTCGACTGCTCGGCGAACCACGACCCCAGTGCTTCGGGGTCCGTCACCGGCAGCTCGATGCCCGCCTGGTCCGCCAGGTCGACGATCGTCGCGGGGCGCAGGCCGCCGTCGAGGTGGTCGTGCAGCGACACCTTGGGCAGGTCGTCGATGACCGCTCCGGCGTCGGGCAGGCGGTGGGTGGGGGCGTCGGCGCTCATGGTCCCAGGCTATCGGTGGTCGCCGACGCCGCGTCCGTACCTGTGCACAACAGACCGCCGGACGGGCTGGAGGCTCCCCACAGCCGCGCGGGGAGCCTCCGGTCGTCGACGTGGCCGGGTCGCGGCCGTCGCGCTCAGCCCGTGATGCGCTCGCGCACGATCGGTCCGCGCCCGGGCGCGGTCGACCCGATCGCCCAGGCGCCCTCGAGTGACTCCAGCGCCCGGTCGAACCGTGCCGGCTCGTCCGTGTGGAGCGTCCAGAGCGGCTGTCCCGCGGTGACGGTGTCGCCCGGCTTGACGTGCAGCTCGATGCCGGCGCCGGCCTGCACCGGGTCCTGCGCACGGGCCCGACCGGCACCGAGACGCCACGCGGAGATCCCGAACGGCAGGGCGTCCTGCTGTACGAGCACCCCGGACTCGGCGGCGGTGACGACGTGCTGCTCCCGCGCGACCGGCAGGTCGGCCGCGGGGTCGCCGCCCTGTGCCGCGATCATCCGGCGCCAGGTGTCCATCGCCCGGCCGTCGGCCAGCGCGGCCGCGGGGTCGGCGTCCGGCAGACCGGCGAGCCGCAGCATCTCCTCCGCCAGCGAGACGGTCAGCGCCACCACGTCGGACGGCCCGCCGCCGGCCAGCACCTCGACGGACTCGCGGACCTCGAGCGCGTTGCCGATCGTCAGCCCGAGCGGGACCTCTATGTCGGTGAGCAGCGCCGAGGTCGCGACGCCGGCATCGTTCCCGAGGTCGACCATCGTCTGCGCGAGCTCCTTCGACGCCTCGTACGTCGGCATGAAGGCACCCGAGCCGAACTTGACGTCGAGCACGAGCGCGCCCGTGCCCTCAGCGATCTTCTTCGACATGATGCTCGACGCGATGAGCGGGATGCACTCGACGGTGCCGGTGATGTCCCGGAGTGCGTAGAGCTTCTTGTCGGCCGGGGCGAGCCCGGAGCCCGCGGCGCAGATGACCGCGCCCACCTCCGACAGCACCTGCATCATGCGGTCGTTCGAGATCGACGCCTGCCACCCCGGGATCGACTCGAGCTTGTCGAGCGTGCCGCCGGTGTGGCCGAGCCCGCGCCCGGACAGCTGCGGGACCGCCACGCCGAACGACGCCACGAGCGGCGCGAGCGGCAGCGTGATCTTGTCCCCGACGCCACCCGTTGAGTGCTTGTCCACCGTGGTCTTGCCGAGCGAGCCGAACGACATCCGCTCCCCCGACGCGATCATCGCGAGGGTCAGGTCCTTGATCTCCCGGCGCTCCATGCCGTTCAGGAAGATCGCCATCGCCAGGGCCGCCATCTGCGGGTCCTCGACGTAGCCGCGCGTGTAGGCGTCGACGAGCCAGTCGATCTCGGGGGTGCTCAGCGCATCGCCGGACCGTTTGGTGCGGATGAGGTCGACGGTGTCGAAGGGCTCGACGGCCATGTGATCAGTGCTCCTGCTGGTAGGTGGCGAGGGTGCGCGGCCCGAACGCGTCGGGCAGCACCTGGTCGATCGTGCGGATGCCCGACACCGTCTCGAGGAGCATGCCCCCGGTCGAGTGTTCGAACAGCAGCTGCCGGCACCGGCCGCACGGCATGAGCGTCGCGCCGTCGCCGTCCACGCACGTGAACGCGACGAGCTTGCCGCCGCCGGTCATGTGCAGCTGCGACACGAGCGAGCACTCGGCGCACAGGGTCACCCCGTACGACGCGTTCTCGACGTTGCAGCCCGAGACGATCCGTCCGTCGTCGGTGAGCGCCGCGGCACCCACCGGGAACGACGAGTACGGCGCGTAGGCGCGCCGCATCGCGGCGGTCGCCGCCTCGCGCAGGGCGGTCCAGTCCACGTCGACGCTCGCGTCGACGGCGCCGGTGTCCGTGTCGCTGTCGGCCTGGAGGCTCGTGGCCGGGTCCGTCCAGGACGGCTCGCCGGTCACGGGGTCGGTGGCAACCGTGTGGTCACCTGCGGGGTTCGTGTCGGTCATGTGCCGTGCCTCCCGTCCGTCAGCTCTTGGTGTACGGCTTGCCGGCGGCCGCCGGTCCGCGCGACTGCCCGACCAGGCCGGCGACCGCGAAGATCGTGACGACGTAGGGCAGCATGAGCAGGAACTCGCTCGGCACCGGCGAACCGACCGCGGCGAGCGTGTTCTGCAGGTTCGAGGCGAAGCCGAACAGCAGCGCCGCGAGGGTCGCGCGGACCGGG
Source organism: uncultured Curtobacterium sp. (assembly GCA_913774725.1). Lineage (GTDB taxonomy): Bacteria > Actinomycetota > Actinomycetes > Actinomycetales > Microbacteriaceae > Curtobacterium > Curtobacterium subtropicum. The sequence continues at coordinate 10,072 of CAJYIG010000371.1, forward strand.
TCCCAGCGACCGAAGATGACCGCCGCGAGCGCGATGTAGCCGGCGCCCGCGGTCATGTCCTTCGTGAAGCCGCCCGCCGCGTCGAGCGTGAAGTACGCACCGCCGAGACCGGCGACCGCGCCCGCGATCGAGACGTTCCAGAACCGGGTCCTGGCGACGTTGATGCCGACGGTGTCCGCGGCCTGCGGGTGCTCGCCGACAGCCCGGAGGCGCAGGCCCCAGCGGGTCTTGAACAACCCGAACGTGACGACCGCGACGGCGACGTACGCCAGGTAGACCACGACCGTCTGCTCGAAGAAGATCGGACCGATGACCGGGATCTGGTGCAGCACCGGGACGTCGAACTTCGGGAAGCGGATGCCGACGTTGAGCGTCTGCTGGTTCGGCGAGAGCACCTGCGAGTACAGGAAGCCGGTCAGGCCGGAGATGAACGCGTTGATGACGACACCGACGATGACCTGGTCGACGAGGTACTTGATGCTGAAGGCCGCGAGGACGAACGACACCAGCACACCGGCGATCAGCGCGCCGACCAGGCCGACCCACGCCGAGCCGGTGAGCGAGGCGATCATCGCCGAGGTGAACGCCCCGGCGAGGAACTGGCCCTCGATCGCGATGTTCACGACACCGACTCGTTCGGAGATCACACCGCCGAGGGCACCGAACACGAGCGGGACGCTGAGGCTCAGGGCGCCGACGAGCATGCCGGGGATGGTGATCGAGTCGCCCGCCACGGCCCAGCTCAGGAAGCCGACGACGAACACGAGCGCGAACAGGGCGGTCACCCACAGCGGGACACGGCGGGACCCACGGGTCTCGACGATCGCGTACACCGTCGCGATCGCGAGGAGGACGATGACGACCACACCGGTCGCCGCGGCCGGCAGCGGGACGTTCGGCAGCGCGAAGAAGTCACCGGACGTGGACAGGCGGAAGGTCGCCGTGCCGCCTCGACGGGCGAAGCCGAACAGCACGAGCGCCAGCAGTGTGAAGACGCCGAACGCGATCGGGAGCTTCCAGCTCCTGGTTGTCTCGACGGGCCGGTCGGCGGGCAGTGCCGGGGCTGCGGTGGGGCTGAGGGTGCTCATGCGGCGACCGCCTTCCTGCTGGACTTCGTGCGGACGCGGCGACGCGCGCCGGGCTGCGGGATCCGGAAGATCGCGCGGACCAGCGGCGGGGCTGCGATGAAGAGGACGATGAGGGCCTGGATCACGCCGACGATGTCGATCGGGATGCCGTTCGCGGCCTGCATGGCGTAGCCGCCGTTCTTCAGGACACCGAAGAGGATGGCGGCCCAGAAGACACCCCACGGCTTCGAGCGACCCAGCAGTGCCACGGTGATCGCGTCGAAGCCGATGCCGGCGTCGATGCCCGAGGTGAAGCCCGAGGTGACGGCGCCCTGCACCTGGTACGCACCGGCGATGCCGACGAGGGCACCGGAGATGACGAGCACCCAGATGGTGAGCGCGGGCACGCTCATGCCGGCGACGCGAGCCGCC
>CAJYIG010000372.1 GCA_913774725.1 uncultured Curtobacterium sp.
GTCACCCGCACCGCGCCTCCCGTCGGACCCCTCTCGGCTGACTCCAGGTCGCTCAGTGCGTCGGGACGACCAGGTCGTCGACCGCGGTCAGCACGTCCGCGACCTCGGTGCGGGTCGTGTAGTCGACGTGCACGTCCGCGAGGCGGACCACACCGTCCGCGTCGATCACGAAGACCGACGGGAACGGGATCGCCGCGGTGTCGTCGGCGTTGCTGTCGGCGACGTCGAAGCCGAGCTGCGTGTGCGCCGCTCGCGCGGCCGCGCTCGGCTCCGTGACGATGCCGAAGCGTCCGGCGAGCACGTTCTCCGGGTCGGTCAGCACGGGGAAGGCCAGCTCGCCGTTGGCGATCGACTGCTCGGTGGCCTCCGGCGTCTGCGGCGACACGGCGACGAGCTGCACGCCGCGCTCGTGCAGCGCCGGCAGGAGGTCCTGCTGGTACGTGCGCAGGGTGATGTTGCAGTAGGGGCACCAGGCACCGCGGTAGAAGACGACGACGGTCGGGGTGTCCCCGCGTGTGTCCGCGAGCGAGGTCTCCTCACCCGTCGGGGTGACCAGTCGCGCGTCCGGAGCGGTCTCGCCCACGCCGACGACGCCGTCGGGCACGCCCGAGGCGCGCAGGTCGGCCTGCTCGCCGTCGAAGACCGCGGACAGCTCCGGGCCGATCTGGGCGGTGAAGCCCTGGTTGAAGTCGTCCACCTGGCGGGCGATGGTCTGGTCGGTCACGTCGGTCTCCTCGGGTCCGGGACGCAGGCGAACGGGCCGGTGCGTGGAGCGTAGGCACGTCTCCGGCACGGGGGAACGGCCGTCGTCACGGAGCGTCATCCGGCGATCTTGCATGATCTTCGCTCAGGTCTTCAGCGGTCGGATGATCGGGTCGCTCCACTTCGGGAACGGCGGGTATTCGCCGGGGAGGGACTCCTCGGGGTACTCCCCGTCGTTGCGGCCGCCGACGGCCTCGGTGAGCTCGAGTCCGTCGTTGGTCCAGAAGAGTTCGCTGTAGATCGTGAGGGCGTGGTTGCCGTTGCTGACGACGAGGTACTGGATGTGCCAGCCGTCGTCGGTGACCGCCCACACGTCGTGGTTCTTCCCGAGCGTTCGTCCTCGCCACGGCCAGCCCTGGTCCTCGAAGTAGTCGATCATCGCTCGCAGTTCACGACGGTCGCTGCCGGCGCCAGGGGAGGACCAGACACGTGATGTGCGCAGGTCGTAGCTGTTCTCGGTGGTCGAACCGACCAACGGGACGACGCCGTCACCACCGATCCCCGGGACACGGTCGCCTCCTACCCACCGCCACTCGCTGTCGTGCACCCGATGTTGCGCGGCGGCGAGCACCTGCTGCATCCGTTCGTAGTGCTCGTGGTACCGGTCGAACTCATCGTGGAGCGACATCCGTGCGACGTCCTCCTGCGTCAGGCCTGCGGCGTCGACGGACATGTGGCCTCCTCCTGCCGTGCACCCGGACAGGAGCCAGGTGCAGACGGCGATCGCCATGAGGGCGCGGATCGATCGCGTGGCCGTCATCCTCGCCCTCCCGTTGCGATGATCTGCGAGATGGTGTCCTGAGCAGTTGAACCGGGGGTCAGGTAACCGACCTGGCCGGCGGCCTCGGGGTACATGTCGTGGCCTGTCACGGCCGCGAGGCCGCCCGCCGCTTCGGAGCTGAAGACCTCGACGTCCGACAGGTCACGTGGATCGGTCCGCCCGACCCTGCCCTTGATGGCGGTGTGGTCCGCCTGCCCTTCCGTTGCGTACACGCGGTCGACGTTGAGGTGTTCCGGCTTCGTCGCGTCCGTGAAGCCCACCGATCCGTAGGTGACGAAGGTGTCGACGCGGTGTCGGGTCTGAACCAGTGCTTCGGCTGCGGTCGTCGAGCCGTACGAGTGGCCGAGCACCGTGAGTCGACGCGGTGCCCCGCCTCGACTGTCGTGGATGCCGTCGAGGAAGGACGCCAGTTGGGCCCCACCGGCGGCGGCTCGTCCCTGCGCCGGGACCTCGGGCAAGGCAGGCGCGCGGTAGCCGAACCAGGACACGACCGCGAACGACGTCGAGCCTTGCAGTCGTGCCGCGGAGTTGAGCAGCCCCGACGCAGCGCGCACCTTCTGGAGCGTGCTGTCGAGGGTCGTCGTCGCACCTGGGACGTTCACCGTGACGTTCTCGGCGGTGTCCAGGTCGCCCAACACGACCGCGGCGACGGGAGCGCCGTTCGCGACGCCGAAGCCGACGAGCTGCGCCACCTTCGCGGTCGGCGCGGGCAGGTCGGCCGCGATCCGGTCAGCTCGCTGGAGGCCTTGCGCGAGCGCGCGGACCTGTGCGGTGAACTCCTCGAGGCTCACCGCGCCGTGGGTGGAGGCCAGGCCGAAGAGCCGGTACATCCGTTCCGGGTCCCGTACCGCCGCGGCGAGCACCCGCCGCGAGGCCACGTCACGAGCGACGGCAGGCAGCCCGTCGAGGTTCGCCAGCTGCACCTGTGTGCGGAGCGGGAGTGCCGCGATGTCCTCCGCGGTGAGACCGAGATCCTTCCACGCCGCCGCGACCTCCGCCGGGGTCATGGACGGGTCCAGCAGTCGCTGTGCCACCGGGGACAGGGCCGACGCTCCCGCGACGTCGAGCGCGAGGTCGGCGACCGATCCTCCGCCGGCAGCCTCGAACGCGTCGGCGACCCGCGCTGCCCAGCGGGCGTCCTCGGCGTTCTCGTCGAGGTAGGCGCCGAAGCCGCTCGGCAGCGGGGGCGCATCGACGGGGACCCACCCGCACCGGTCGCGGAACCCCGCCCACGCGTTGCGGACGCGGACGAGGTCCTGCTCCGTCACGCCGTCCTGCGCCTGAGCCGTGGCGGCGAACTGTCGCAGCCGGTCCGGGTCGGCACTGCTGCGCCCCGTCGGCTGCCCACCGGCGCGCCGTCGGTGTCGAGCGCGGAACGTCGCAGTGACGTGCGTCGGCGTGATCGGGGGATCGGTGGGTTCCCGGTCGAACACCGCCGCGCTCGCGTCGAGTACGGGCTCCCAGACGGCTCCGACGCCGACCAGCGCGTGCTGGCGGTCGGCCGCTCGTCGCTGCCAGGCCGCGAGCTCCGACCGGCGCCGGCGCTCCCGCGAGGCTTGGTGCACGGCGATCCGCACCTGGTCGGCGAGGTCGTCGAGCGCGTGTGCGAGGCGTACCCGGTCCTCGGACTCGACGGTCCTGGCGGTCTCGAACAGGCGCGCGTACCCGCCGTCGAAGTCGCGCAGTGCTGCTTCGGCAGCGCTGCGTCGCGCCCACGCGCTCCCACGCAGCGCCAGCGCAGCCTGCGTAGCGCACGCTGCGAGCCGCGCAGCTGCGGCGTCGTCGAACTCGAACCCCACGTTCCACCCCCATCACCCTGTCGGCAATGCGTAGAACGTAGCATTTCAGTGCAGGTGGGACGAAGCCTGTGGAACACGGCTCTTCCGGGGACGGGAGGCTCGGAG
>CAJYIG010000373.1 GCA_913774725.1 uncultured Curtobacterium sp.
GCGGTGTCCGAAGCCCATGAGCTTCACGCCGCGTTCCTTGTTCTTCACCCGCTCGACGAAGCGCGACACCGGCTCGCCGGAGTCCTTGATCTGCTGGAGCATCTCGAGCACGGCCTCGTTGGCACCACCGTGCAGCGGACCGTAGAGCGCGTTGATGCCCGCCGAGATCGACGCGAACATGTTCGCCTTGGTCGAGCCGACCAGGCGGACCGTCGACGTCGACGCGTTCTGCTCGTGGTCCTCGTGCAGGATGAGGAGTCGTTCGAGCGCCTTGGACAGCACCGGGTTCGGCTTGTACGGCTCGGCCATGGTGCCGAAGTTCAGCCGGAGGAAGTTGTCGACGAACGACAGCGTGTTGTCCGGGTAGAGGAAGGCCTGACCGATCGCCTTCTTGTGCGCGTAGGCGGCGATCACCGGGAGCTTGGCGAGGAGCCGGACGGTCTGCAGCTCGACCTTCTCGGGGTCGTCGACGTCCATGTCGTCCTCGTAGTACGTGGAGAGCGCACTGACGGCACTGGACAGGACGGACATCGGGTGCGCCGAGTGCGGGAGGGCGTCGAAGAGGCGTCGGAGGTCCTCGTGCAGCAGCGTGTGCCGACGGATGCGGGCGTCGAAGCCCTCGAGCTCCTCGGCGGTGGGGAGCTCGCCGTAGATGAGCAGCCACGCGACCTCGAGGTAGGTGCAGCCCGAGGCGACCTGGTCGATCGGGTACCCGCGGTAGCGCAGGATGCCCTGGTCGCCGTCGATGTACGTGATCGCGCTCTTCGTCGCGCCGGTGTTGACGAAGCCGTAGTCGAGCGTGTTGAGCCCGGTCTGCTTCTTCAACGAGGAGATGTCGATGGCGGACGCGCCGTCGACGCTCGGCAGGATCGGGAACTCCGCCGTGCCCCCCGGGAACGTCAGCGTTGCCGTCTCGGTCGACTCAGCGGCGGCGGGGCTGACGGGGACGGGCGTGGTGGGCGGTGTGGCCGTCTTCTGAGCATCGTTGGCAGTGTCAGTCACGGTGACAGCCTAACTGCGCCGACTGTCGGTCGTGCACCACCGGAAGGCGGAGATCTGGTGGACTCCACGGATTGCGCGGCGGGCGGAACAGCCGCGGGGTCGGTCCTGGACCGCGCCGAGAGACTGCTCCGCCCGCCCACGTCATCAGCTGAAGTCGTACTGGTACGTCTTGACCTCAGAGGGGACGCCGTTCACCGACTGGGAGAGCGCGATGTCGTTCGCTGCACGCTCGAAGGTCACGTCGAAGCTGACGCGCCCGCGACCGTCTGCCTGCTTCGTCTGGGCGACCCCGTTCACCGAGTAGGTGACCTCGGCGCCGGGCGTCGCCTTGACGAGGATGCTCGTCGCGCCGGAGCCGCCGGAGAGCAGGTCGTGGTAGACGTCCTCGAGCTGCTCGTAACTCGTGGTGTCGCGCGGTGCGTACGGCGCTGCCGACGCGACCTCGGAGACCGAGGACGTGTCGGCCGGAGCCGCGTTCGCAGCGATCGGGGTGAGTGCCAGGCCGAGGCCGAGGGCGACGGCGGCGGTGATGAGAGCGGGGCGCTTCACGGTGTTCCTTCCTGTCGGGCCGCGGGGCGCGGTGCGACAGGAAGGAGTTCTAGCGGACCAGTCTGGCGGTATTTCGTATGCCAGGAGAATCCGGGCGATCGGCTCAGGAGGCTGCGAGCCGCCGAGTGCTCGCCAGCCGCTGCGCCGCCGCCGCGATCCGGTCGTCGCTCGCCGTGAGCGCCACACGCACGTGATCCGCGCCGGCCGTCCCGTAGAACGTGCCCGGCGCGACGAGGATCCCGCGGTCTGCGAGCCACCCGACGGTGTCGAGCGCGGGCTCCCCACGGGTCGCCCAGAGGTACAGGCCCGCCTGGCTGTGGTCGATCCGGAAGCCCGCTCCCTCGAGTGCCCGTCGGAGCATGTTCCGTCGAGCGCGGTACCGGGCCTTCTGCTGCTGCACGTGGGTGTCGTCGGCCAGGGCGACGACCATCGCCTCCTGCACCGGCAGCGGCGGCATCATGCCGGTGTGCTTCCGCACCGCCAGCACGTCGGCCAGGATCCGGGCGTCGCCCGCCACGAACGCGGCTCGATAGCCGGCGAGGTTCGACTGCTTCGACAGCGAGTAGACGCTGAGGACGCCGTCGACCCGGTCACCCACGACCCGCGGGTCGAGGATCGAGGGTGTCGGAGCGCTGTCGTACGGCGCATCCCACCCGAGTTCGGCGTAGCACTCGTCACCGACGACGACGGCGCCGAGCTCCCGCGCCCGTGCCACCGCGGCGTGGAGCTGCTCGACGGAGAGCACGCGGCCGTCCGGGTTGCCCGGCGAGTTCAGCCACACGAGCTTCGTGCTCTCCGGCCAGGCGGCTGGGTCGTCCGACGCCAGGGCCTCGGCACGCACGAGGGCGGCGCCGAGCTCGTAGGTCGGGTACGCGGCCTCCGGGAACACGACGGTGTCCCCCGGACCGACGCCGAGCCAGAGCGCGAGCCCGGCGATGAACTCCTTCGACCCGATGGTCGGGAGGACCTGCTCCGGGGTCAGCGCGATGCCGTGCCGACGGCCGTACCAGTCGGCGATCGCTTCGCGGAGCGCGGGCGTCCCGGCGACCTGCGGGTAGGCGTGCGCGTCGGTCGCCCGGGCGAGGGCCTGGCGGACGACCTCGGGGGTCGGGTCGACGGGCGAGCCGACGCTGAGGTCGACGATGCCGCCCTCGTACGCCGCTGCGCGCTGCTTGAACGGGACGAGCTGGTCCCAGGGGAAGTCGGGGAGGTCGAGCGCCACGGATCGGTCCGGGTCAGCCGCGCGGGGGCTCGGCCATGACCACCGGGTGGTCCTTGTGGATCACGCCGACCTTGGCGGCGCCGCCGGGCGAGCCGACCTCTTCGAAGAACTCGACGTTGGCCTTGTAGTAGTCCGCCCACTCGTCCGGCAGGTCGTCCTCGTAGTAGATCGCCTCGACCGGGCAGACCGGCTCGCACGCACCGCAGTCGACGCACTCGTCGGGGTGGATGTAGAGCGACCGGTCACCCTCGTAGATGCAGTCGACCGGGCATTCGTCGATGCAGGCGCGGTCCTTGACGTCGACACAGGGCTGGGCGATCACGTAGGTCACGGTGCGGGTGCTCCCTTCGGACTGAGCGTGGTCGAGTCTACTCGCGGCGTCCGGGAGCCCCGGACGCCGCGGGGTCCGAGGGATCCGAGAGGTCCGAGGACGACGCAGGAGCCGACGCCGACGCCTCCGAGCCGGCGCCGCCCGACGCCGCTGCCGCGCGGGTACGCAGACCCGACAGGTCCGGCCACGCGAGGGTGAACAGCGCGATCACCGCAGGAGCGAACGTCCAGACGTACCCGGCGGCGTTCGCGAGCACGAGCGGTGACGACGCTCCGCCGACGCTCACCAGCACCTGGGTGGCGACGATGATCGCGATGCCGGCCGCGGCGACCATCGCCCGCGAGCGGTACAGGAGCCGCAGGCCGACGACCAGTCCGAGCACGATGAGCGTCGTGAGCACCATGCCGACCGGGAAGCCCCCGAGCCGCTGTTGGTGGGTGACGGTCCCGAGGGCGCCCACGACGAGTCCTGCGACCGCGGCGACGACGACCGCCGTCACCTTGCCCTGACGGGTGAGCTCGGCGAAGGTCTGCGGCGCCGGCGGCACCGGGTCGGCGTCGTGCCGGAAGGCCTCGACCGCGGGCGCCTCCTGTCGGACGCCGTGCGGCATCACCCACGTCAGGCGCTGCGGGTCGGACGGGTCCGCAGGGTCGACCGTGACCTGCGACCGGTACTGCTCGACGGCCGCGCGCACCTTCGCCCGGACGGGGAGGACGTCGACGGTCAGGTCGACCTCGGCGGAGTCCGCGGGCACGATCATCGAGAAGGGGACCTCCTCGGCACGGGCGGCGTACCGGGCGGCGTGGTGCACGCGGACGTGGTCCGGGTGGCCGTACCCGCCGTCGTCGGCGTAGCTCACCACCGCGTCCGCACCCGTCGAGCGGATTGCTGCACGGACGTCGTCGACGA
>CAJYIG010000374.1 GCA_913774725.1 uncultured Curtobacterium sp.
TGGAGCTGGGCTTCTCGACCAACCCGGTCGTGCACGCCTTCGCCCGCTCCGCCCGCGTCACCGGCTTCGGTGCCGAGCTGACCAGGCCGTTCTTCGCGTCGATGCGCATGGACCTCGACCGCACCGAGCACGACGACGTCTCCTTCCGGGAGTACGTGTACGGCTCGGCCGAGGTCGTCGGCCTGATGTGCCTCCGGGCCTTCGTGCACCGCGCCGGCCGACCGACCTTCGACGACGCCGTGCTCGTGGACGGCGCGCGTGCGCTCGGGGCGGCCTTCCAGAAGGTGAACTTCCTGCGCGACCTGCACGCCGACTTCGAGGTGCTCGGGCGCTCGTACTTCCCGGGTGTCGACGTCCGCACCTTCGACGAGGCCACGAAGGACCGCCTGGTCGCCGACGTGCAGGCGGACCTCGACCGTGCCGCGCTGACGGTCCCGCTGCTCCCGGTCGACGCCCGCAAGGCGGTCGGCCTCGCGCACGCCCTGTTCCAGGAGCTCAACGACCGCATCGCCGCCTGCCCGGCGGACCGCCTGGTGACGACGCGCGTGCGCGTCCCGAACCCGGTGAAGGCGCAGCTCGCCGTGCGCGTGCTCGCCGGACGCGCCCCGCTGCCGTCCCGCGCAGCCCACCACCGGTCTGGAGGCCGCGCATGACCCCGCCCCGCGCCTCCCGTCCGTCCGCACCCGCGTCGCGGCGCGCGGTGCCGGCTCGACGTGCCGTCATCGTCGGCGGCGGCATCAGCGGACTCGCGTCCGCCGCGCTGCTCGCCCGCGACGGCTACGCCGTCACCGTGCTCGAGCAGCGCGACCAGCTCGGCGGCCGCGCCGGTTCGTGGGAACGCGACGGCTTCCGGTTCGACACCGGGCCGTCGTGGTACCTCATGCCCGAGGTGTTCGACCACTTCTTCCGGCTGCTCGGCACCACGGCCGAGGCCGAGATGGACCTGGTGCGGCTCGACCCGGGGTACCGCGTCTACAGCGAGGGCGACGACGAGCCCATCGACCTGCGCGCCGACCGCGAGGCGAACATCGCGCTCTTCGAGTCGGTCGAACCCGGTGCCGGCGAGCGACTGCGCAAGTACCTCGACTCGGCCGAGGACACCTACGCGATGGCGGTCCGCCGGTTCCTGTACACGACGTTCGCGGACCTGACGAAGCTCGCCGCTCCTGACGTGCTCCGACGCCTGCCGAAGCTCGCCCGCCTCCTGCTGCAGCCGCTGTCGACGTTCGCGTCGAAGGCCGTCCGCGACCGTCGGCTCTGGCAGGTCCTCGGGTACCCGGCGGTGTTCCTCGGCACGAGCCCGTATGCCGCGCCGAGCATGTACCACCTGATGAGCCACCTCGACCTGGCCGACGGCGTGCTCTACCCGAAGGGCGGCATCACCGAGGTCATCGCGGCCGTCGAGCGGGTCGCCCGCCGAGAGGGCGCGACGATCACGACCGGCGCGCCCGTCGAGCGGATCGTGGTCGAGGACGGCCACGTGACGGGCGTCGTGCACCGCGATGCCTCGGGGACGCAGCACACCGTGCCCGCCGACCTCGTGGTGAGCGCCGCCGACCTGCACCACACCGAGCTGCACCTGCTCGACGCGGAGCACCGGACGTACCCGGAGCCGCACTGGCGGAAGCGCGACCCGGGGCCGAGCGCCGTGCTCGTCTACCTCGGTGTGGACGGCCCCGTGCCCGGGCTGCTGCACCACACGCTCGTGTTCACCGCCCACTGGGAGGCGAACTTCGGCGCGATCTTCGGGAAGGACCGGCACGTGCCGGACCCGGCGTCGATCTACGTCTGCGCGCCCTCGCTCACCGACGACACCGTCGCACCCGAGGGGTCGAGCAACCTGTTCGTCCTGGTGCCGTTGCCCGCCGACCTGTCCATCGGCAAGGGCGGGATCGACGGCACCGGCGACGCCGAGGTCGAGCGGATCGCCGACCGCGCGATCGACGTCATCGCCGAGCGCTCCGGTGTGCCCGACCTGCGCGACCGCATCCGGGTGCGCCGCACCATCGGCCCGCAGGACTTCGCCGACGACTACAACGCGTGGAGCGGCTCGATGCTCGGGCCCGCGCACACGCTGGCGCAGAGCGCGTTCTTCCGCGAGGCGAACGTCTCCCGCAAGGTCGACGGGCTCTACTACGCGGGCGCGTCGACCACACCGGGCATCGGTCTGCCGATGTGCCTGATCAGCGCGGAGGTGCTGCTCAAGCGCATCCACGGCGACACCTCGACCGAGCCGCTGCCGACGCCGCTGCCGGCTCCGGCGTCGGGTCCGGCCGCGTCGTCGACGTCGGCGTCCGCCCGGACCACGGGCTGATGCCGGGGGCGTACCTCGCCGGACTCCTCGTGTCGATCGCCGGCATCGCGGTGCTCGACGCCCGCCACCGGCTGTTCTTCTGGCGGAGCCCTGTGCGGGCAGCCGTCGTGATGGTGATCGGACTCGCGTTCTTCCTGGTCTGGGACGTCGCGGGCGTGCACCTCGGCATCTTCTTCATCGGGCGGAACGACCTGCTCACCGGCGTGCTGCTCGCTCCCGAGGTCCCGCTGGAGGAGGTCTTCTTCCTCGTGCTCCTGTGCTGGACGACGATGGACCTGTTCGGTGCCCTGCGTCCGGTCGTGTCCCGGCGGCTCGATCGTGCCGGGTCGCCGGACCGTGCCGACGAGGAGTCGCGCTCGTGACCGGGACGACCACGTACGCCCTGCTCGCGGTGCCGTTCCTGGTGTTCGCCGCGCTCGTCGCCGCGGCGGCCGGGGTGGTCGCCGCCCGTCGCCGTGGCACCGGTCGACGGCGGACCGGTGCCACCGTCGGTGTGGTCAGCGCCGTCGTGACCGGCGTCGTGCTGCTCGTGATGACCGGCGTCTTCAACAACGTGATCGTGGGACTCGGCATCGTCGCCTACGACGACGCGCTGATCTCCGGCGCTCGGGTCGGGCTGTTCCCGGTCGAGGACCTCGCGTACTCGATCGGGGCCGTCCTGCTGCTGCCGAGCTGCTGGGTGCTGCTGGAGCGTCCGCGTGACCGGTCGTCCGCACACCGGATCGTCCGCGGGGCGGGGCGCCGGACCGGTACGGTCGGAACGCCGACCCAGCCACCCCGTCGACCGGAGGAGACCCCGTGACCGTGAGCAGTGCCTCCAGACCGTCGACGGCCCGCGCCCTGTTCGTGTCGTCCCGGCCGATCAGCTGGGTGAACACCGCCTACCCGTTCGGCGCCGCGTACCTGCTCGGCAGCGGGGTGGGCCTCGACGGCGGCGGCGGGTTCTCGCTCGTCGCGTTCCTCGTCGGCGTCGTGTACTTCCTCGTGCCGTACAACCTGGCGATGTACGGCATCAACGACGTCTTCGACTACGAGTCCGACCTGCGGAACCCGCGCAAGGGCGGGGTCGAGGGTGCGCTGCTCGACAAGAGCGTGCACCGCACCACGCTGTGGGCCGTCGTCGTCACGAACGTCCCGTTCCTGATCGCGCTCGTGGTGCTCGGCGCCCTGAGCGGCAACGGGCCGTGGTCGTGGCTCGTCCTCGCGATCAGTGTCTTCGCGGTGATCGCGTACTCCGCACCGGGGCTGCGCTTCAAGGAGAAGCCGTTCCTCGACTCGTTGACGTCGTCGACGCACTTCGTGTCGCCGGCGGTGTACGGGCTGGCGCTCGCCGGACCGCACTGGACCGGCGCGCTCGTCGCCGTGTGCGTCGCGTTCTTCCTGTGGGGCGTGGCCTCGCACGCGTTCGGTGCCGTGCAGGACGTGCTGGCCGACCGGGCGGGCGGCATCGGCTCCGTCGCCACGGTGATCGGGGCCCGGGCGACCGTGCGGTTGGCCTTCGTGGCGTACCTCGTCGCGGGCGTCGCACTGCTGTTCTCGGACTTCCCGGGGCCGATCGCGGCGATCGTCGTCGTGCCGTACGCGCTCAACGTGCTGCCGTGGTGGAACGTCACCGACGCCGGTGCCGAGGCGGCGAACGCGGGGTGGAAGCGGT
>CAJYIG010000375.1 GCA_913774725.1 uncultured Curtobacterium sp.
ACGGGAGGCACGGTGCCAGCTGGCACCGTGCCTCCCGTCCGTCGTCCAGTCGTCACCCGTCATCGGCGACCGTCCAGACGGACTGTGCACCTCAGCCCTGATCAGCCGAAACGCTGACAGATGTTCATGGATGAACAGCAGGTGTCGCGGAACTGGCAGGGTCCTGGCAGACCATGTACCCCACCCAAACCACCCCGTTGCGTGCCCCCGAAGAGGGGGCATGACCCGAACCGACACCCCCGTTCTGGTGCCACCCGGCACCGGGTCGGTGCCGACCCCCGTTGCAGTCCCCGCTGCACGCGCTGCCCACCCAGCGGCGCCCGCCGGCCCTGCGGCGACCGTGACCCGACCGACGGTCGCCTCTGGCCTGCGCGCCACGGCGACGCAGCTCGCCTCGTTCGGCACCATCGGCGCCGTCTGCTTCCTCATCGACCTCGGCGTCTACAACCTGCTGCGCGCAACCGTCCTGCCCGACGGCCCGATCGCCGCGAAGATCGTCTCCGCCGTCGTCGCCACCGCGGTCGCCTGGTTGGCGAACCGCTCCATCACGTTCCGCTCGCAGCGGCAGGTCGGCCGGAAGGAGACCCTCCGCGAGGGGCTCCTCTTCGCTGTCACGAACGTCGTCGGCCTCGGCATCGCCGCGGCCTGCCTGTTCGTCTCGCACTACGTCCTCGGCTTCACCCCGACCCTCGCCGACAACGTCGCCGGCAACGGGGTGGGCCTCGTCCTCGGCACCGTCTTCCGGTTCGTCGCGTACAAGGCCCTCGTCTTCCGTTCCACCGACGCTCACGCGAAGGAGCACGCCGCATGACCATCACCGCCACGCTGCTGACGGCCGCCGGGCCGCTGCTGCAGCCGAACGAGGGGACCGGGCCCGCCGGGAACCTCCCGAACCGCGGGACCACGGACGTCCCGACGGGAGGCTCGGGGCAGGCCCCGCAGGTCGCCTGGTCGCTGGGTGAGTGGATCGGGTACTCCGCGCTCATCGCCGTCTCCGTGCTGCTCACGGTGATCGCGCTCACCACGCTGTGGTGGATGCTGCACGCCTGGCGGTCGCGCGACGCGCTCAAGTCGACGAGCTTCAGCCAGACGCCGCGTCCCGCGGCGCACCGCTTCACGCTGCTCGTGCCCGGTCGGCACGAGCAGGACGTGATGGGCGAGACGCTCGACATGCTCGCGAAGCAGGACCACCCCGACTTCGAGATCATCGCGATCGTCGGCGAGGACGACCCGGAGACCGACGCCGTGGTGCGCGCCGCCGCCGCCCGGCACCCGGAGCTGATCCGTGTGGTCGTCGACGACACCGCACCGAAGAACAAGCCGAAGGCGATGAACCTCGCGCTGCAGTACGCCACCGGTGACATCGTCGGGGTGTTCGACGCCGAGGACGAGGTCTACCCGAAGCTCCTGTCGCTCGTCGACTCGCGGTTCCAGGAGACCGGCGCCGACGTCGTGCAGGGCGGCGTGCAGCTGATGAACTTCAAGTCGAGCTGGTGGTCGCTGCGCAACGTGCTCGAGTACTACTTCTGGTTCCGCTCGCGCCTCCACTTCCACGCCGGCTCGAAGTTCATCCCGCTCGGCGGCAACACGGTGTTCGTGACCCGCGAGCGGCTCGAGTGGTCGAACGGCTGGGACGCGCACTGCCTCGCCGAGGACTGCGAGCTCGGCGTCCGGCTCTCCGCCGACGGGGCGAAGGTCGTCGTGGCCTACAGCCCCGAGGCCGTCACCCGCGAGGAGACCCCGCCCACCTTCGCGTCCCTGCTCAAGCAGCGGACCCGGTGGAACCAGGGGTTCCTGCAGGTCCTCGGCAAGGGGGAGTGGAAGAAGCTGCCGTCCTTCCGTCAGCGCTTCTTCGCCCGCTACATGCTGACGATGCCCTTCATCCAGGCCGCGACCGGGCTGCTCATCCCGCTCAGTGTCCTGATGATCCTCTTCGTCAAGGTGCCGACCCCGGTCGCGCTCATCTCGTTCATCCCGGTGGCGCCGACGCTCATGCTGCTCGCCGTCGAGGTCGTCGGGCTCAACGAGTTCGGCCGCATCTACAAGGAGAAGGTCCGCATCCGCGACTACGTGAAGCTCGTCCTCGGCCTCGTGCCGTACCAGGTGTTCCTCGCCGCAGCGGCCGTCCGTGCCGTCGTCCGCCACGTGAAGGGGCAGAACGGGTGGGAGAAGACCGAGCACACCGGACAGCACCGCACCGGTGGCGGGCAGTCCGAGGTCGTCGGGTTCGCATCCGAGCTCACCGGTTCGGCTGCTGCTGCTTCGTCGTCGTCGTCCGAGCGTGAGCTCGCCGGCTCGTCCGCGGGAGGTGCCCGATGACCGCCAGCCTCACCCACACCACCGGCATCCCCGTCCGGGGCGCCGGGTCGCTCTCCGGGGTCCGCGGTTGGTTCCGGGTCCACGCGGCGAGCCTCGCCTGGCTGCTCCCCGTGCTCGCCGTCACCGTCACGGTGCAGCTCTGGAACATGTCCGGCACGCCGCAGCGCATCGACGACGAGGGGACCTACACCGCCCAGGCGTGGGCGATCACCAACCTCGGCGAGATCACCCATTACACGTACTGGTACGACCACCCGCCGCTGGGCTGGATCCAGATCGCGGCGTACACGGCGCTGACCGGCGCGTTCACGCGCTACCCGTTCGCCGTCGAGGCCGCCCGTGAGGCGATGGTCTTCTTCGCCGCGGTCTCGAGCCTGCTGCTCTTCGTGCTCGCGCGCCGACTGGGCGCAGGTCGCGCGACGGCAGCGGTGGCGGGGCTCGTCTTCGCCCTCTCGCCGCTGGCCCTGCAGTACCACCGCACGGTCTACATCGACAACGTCGCGACGCCGTGGCTCCTCGCCGCGTTCGTCCTCGTGCTCAGCCGTCGGCAGCAGCTCGCCGGGTTCGCCGGTGCCGCCGCCTGCCTCGGCATCGCGGTGCTCTCCAAGGAGACCTACCTGCTGGCGCTGCCGTTCCTGATCTGGATCGCGGTCCGTCGCGCCGACCGGAGCACCCGGCGCTACACGCTCAGCGTCGCCGGGGCCGTGCTCGTCGTGATCGGTGGCGGGTACCTGCTGCTCGCCGCCGTGAAGGGCGAGCTCCTGCCCGGCGCGGGCCGCGTCAGTCTGCTCGAGGGCATCACGTACCAGCTCGGGTCGCGCACCGCCTCCGGCTCGGTGTTCGACGCCGACAGCCTGGCGAACCAGGCCGCCGCCCAGTGGTGGGCGCTCGACCCCGTGTTCATCGTGCTCGGCTCGGTCGCCGCGGTCGTCGGGCTCTTCCTTCGCCGGGTCCGCCCGATCGCCGCGATGCTCGTGTTCCTGCTCGCGATGATGTTCCGCCCGAACGGGTACCTGCCCGTGCCGTACGTGATCATGCTCGTGCCCTTCGCGGCGCTGCTCGTCGCGTACACCGCCGAGCGGGCGGTCCTCGCCCTGGCCGGCCGGACGCGCAGCAACGCACGGACCCGCGTCCGTGGCGTCGCCCGTCGGAGCCTCGGTGCGACGTGGGCCGTCGTCACCGCCGCAGCACTCGTGGTCGCCGTCCCGCTGTGGGGCACACAGCTCCGCGGGTTCCTGTCGAGCAACCTCGACCTGCCGATGCAGCAGGCCGAGCAGTGGGTGGGCGACAACGTCCCGAAGTCCTCGCGGCTGCTCGTGGACGACGCCATGTGGGTCGACCTCGTGCGCGACGGCTTCGCCAGGAACAACGTGATCTGGTACTACAAGCTCGACACCGACGCCGCCGTGCAGCGTCAGTCGCCGAACGGGTGGAAGGACTCGGACTACGTCGTCACGACGGACTCGATGCGTACCGGCGGGAACTCCTCGCAGGACGTGACGCAGGCCATCCGGAACTCGACGAGCGTGGCCACGTTCGGCACCGGCGACCAGCAGGTCGACGTCCGGCGCATCCACGCCGAGGGACTCGCCGCTGCCGACCAAGCCATCACCGCGTCGGCGAACGGGCGGAAGGCGATGGGCACCGAGCTCGCGCAGAACCCGGCGCTGCGGGCTGACGAGGGCACGAAGTCGCAGTTCCGCGCCGGGCAGGTCGACTCGCGCGCGATGCTCGCCCTCGGTCAGGTACTCGCGGACCGGTCCGTGACGGTCGAACGATTCCGCCCGCTCACGGGTGAGGACGGCCAGCCCTTCCGTCGACTCGTCGTGCAGGCCGCCGACCGGGCAGATGCTGCTCGTGCCGTCGCCACGTTCGACGCCATGAGCGACGGGATCCGCCCGACCGACGTGGAGCGCGACGGCGATCGTGTCGTCGTGACCTACGCCCCGTCCGATCCCACGACGACGCCGACCAGCGCGACCTGACCCGGACCCCGTGCGAGCGGGCGGAACCGGCAGCGCGGGTCCCGGGTTCGAGCAGGAACCGCCCGCTCGCGCAACCGCCCCGCGCTCCCGTCCCTCGTCCGGGGCCGAGCGGGCGGAACCGGCAGCGCCGGTCCCGAGCCCGAGCAGGAACCGCCCGCTAGCGCCACCGCCGCCAACGCCGACCAGCACCCGCCAGCACCACACAGCACCTCCCGAACCGAAGGAGCACCACGATGCACGCACGCACCACCACCGGCACCGCCGCACGCACCGCCGCACGCACCAGCACCCGCACCACCGCACGCACCGCCGCACGCACCACCGCCCGCCGTCCGCTCGTCGTCGCCGGGATCGCTGCGGCCGTCGTCGCCGCCACCGTCGGCCTCGCCGTACCGCAGACCGCCTCGGCCGCGACCGGCACCGACGAGGGCTGGCTCCGCGTCGGCCACCTCTCCCCGGACACCAAGGGCGTCGACGTCGAGCTCACGAGCCTGTCGGGCGGCAAGACGGTCTTCGAGCTCGACGACGTCACCTACGGCCAGGTCAGCCCGTACCAGGAACTCCCGGTCGGCACCTACGTCCTGTCGATGCGCGCCGCCGACGCCCCCGACTCCACCCCGGTGATCTCGACCGACGTCCAGGTGCAGGAGGGCAACGCGAACACGGTCGTCGCCTACGGCAAGAACGCCGACCTCAAGACCACGGCGTTCACCGACGACCTGCAGCAGCCCGGCGACGGCAAGGCGAAGCTCCGGCTCGTGCAGGCTGCGACCACCGCGAAGGAGGTCGACGTCAGCACCACCGACGGCACCGCCATCGCCGAGGACGCCGCCTTCGGCACCGCGACGCAGTACGCGACGGTCGGTGCCGGCAAGTGGGACCTCGACGTCTCCGGCAGCGGCCAGCGCGGGACCGCCGAGGTCGACCTCGCCGGCAACACCGTCTCCACGCTCTTCGTCCTCGACGACAGCAAGGGCGACCTGACCGTCGTGCCCGTCACCGACGCGGCCGCCACGGCAGCGACCCCGTCCGGCGGCGTCCAGACCGGTGGCGGCGGCGCAGCCGCCGACCGTCCGTTCACCGAGTTCACGCACGCGGTCGTCGCGGCGGTCCGCTCGCTGTTCCACTGACCGACGGGCCGCCGACGGATCGCGTGATCCGTCGGTCCGGCCTGGAGGCGCGGATCACCGCAGCCGGTCCGCCCGCGTGCACCGCGCCTCCCGTCCGACCGTCCCCGACCACCCCGGAAGAGGTGCCGGCATGACCCGCAGGACCTGGATCCCCATCACCGCCGCGGCGGCGGTCGTCGTCGCCGTGGGCGTCGCCCTCGTCGCCGTCCGCCCGTGGAGCGACACCGTGCCGCAGGCCGGGGCGACGTCGAGCGCGACCTCGTCGCCGGCACCCGACGTCGACCGCAGCGCGGCGCAGCTCCGCACGGAGTTCCTCGACGACTACGTCCGGGACGGCCGTGTCGTCCGCACCGACCAGGGCGGCGACACCGTCAGCGAAGGGCAGGCGTACGGCCTGCTCATCGCGTACGCCAACGACGACCGGGAGACCTTCGGGGAGATCTGGTCGTGGACGGAGCGGCACCTGGTGACCGACGACGACCTCCTCGCGTGGCGGTGGACCCCCGAGGACGGCGTCGCCGACGAGCAGTCCGCGAGCGACGCCGACCTCGACTCGGCCCGGGCCCTCGTGCTCGCGGGGGAGCGCTGGGGCGACGAGCGGTACACGAGGGCCGGGAAGGCCGTGGCGTCGGCGATCCTCGAGCACGAGACCGCGACGACCGACCTCGGCACGATCCTGCTGCCCGGACCGTGGGCGGACAGCGAGCCGTACCGGTACAACGCCTCGTACGCGTCGCCAGCGGCGTTCCGGATCCTCGAGCGAGCCACCGGTGACCCGCGGTGGACCGAGCTCGAGCGGGGCTCGTCGGCCGCGACGGCCGCCGTGCTCGACGAGAGCGACCTGCCGAGCGACTGGTCGCAGGTGCACGCGGACGGCTCGGTCGACCCGATGCCGGCGACGGGCGACCAGGGGAGTGTCGTCTACGGGTGGGAGGCCATGCGCCTGCCGCTGCGCTACGCGGAGGCCTGCTCCGCGGACGACCGTGCCCTCGCCGGCTCCGTCGCGCCCACGCTCGAGCGGAGCACGCAGCTCGCGGCGCAGCTCGACCTCGGTGGGACGGCCGTGACCGGGGAC
>CAJYIG010000376.1 GCA_913774725.1 uncultured Curtobacterium sp.
ACTACACTCTTTCCCTACACGACGCTCTTCCGATCTGAGATCGGCAGACGGAGCGTGCCACCGTCCTGCAGGTCCGAGACGGGCTGCTCGTTGATCTGTGCCGAGGTGGGCAGGGTCTTCTTGCCCGAGTCGTCGGAGCCGCCGCCGGACCCACCGTTGGATCCGCTCGAGCAGCCGGTCGCGACGAGAGCGAAGCCGGCGAGTGCCGCCGTCAACGCCAGGACTTTCCTGTGCTTCATGGTCTTCCCCTCGTGAAGTTGTGGATCACCATACGACCCCCGCGCGGGGGCAGTCGACCCGTTCTGTTGCAAACACCAATTCGTTACGTACCGAGTGCGGGGATGTGATCTCCCGGAAACAAATCGGGTCGTATGGTGTTCCGCATGACCCGCTTCCTGGCGCGTCGACTCGTGTACTACGTCGTGCTCGTGTTCCTCGCCACCTCGCTGACGTACTTCCTGGCCTCGGCGACGTTCAGCCCCCGATCCGTCTACGCCGAGCGCAACCCGGCCCCGCCGGCGGCCACCATCGACAAGAAGCTCGACGACATCGGCGTGAACGACAAGACGCCGATCGTCGTGCGGTACGGGCACTGGCTCGGCGACGCCGTGCAGGGCGACCTGGGCAAGACCATCCAGGACCGCAGCGTCAACGACGCGTTCTGGCCGCGCCTGGGGGTGAGCCTGCGGCTGCTGGTGGTCGGCTCCCTGCTCGGCATCCTGCTGGGGGTGCTGCTCGGGGTCTGGAACGCCATCCGGCAGTACCGGATCTCGGACCGGGTGAGCGCGGTCATCTCGATCGTGCTCATCTCGACACCGGTGTTCCTGACCGCGGTGTTCCTGAAGATCGGGGCGACGAAGCTCAACCAGGACACCGGCACGCAGCTCATCAACTTCACCGGCGAGGCGACCCCGGGGTTGACCGGCAGCTGGTGGGACCTGTTCGTCGACCGCGGGGTCCACCTGCTGCTGCCGACGATCTCGATCGCGCTCGGACTCATCGCGATCTACAGCCGGTACCAGCGCGCGACGATGCTCGACGTGCTCGGCTCGGACTTCCTGCGGACCGCCCGGGCGAAGGGCCTGACGAAGCGACAGGCGACCTTCAAGCACGGACTCCGGACCGCGCTCATCCCGATGACGACGCTCTTCGCCTACGGGTTCCTCGGCATCCTCACCGGCGCCACCTTCACCGAGAAGA
The DNA here is from genome assembly GCA_913774725.1 of uncultured Curtobacterium sp. Taxonomy (GTDB): domain Bacteria; phylum Actinomycetota; class Actinomycetes; order Actinomycetales; family Microbacteriaceae; genus Curtobacterium; species Curtobacterium subtropicum. The sequence continues at coordinate 1,201 of CAJYIG010000376.1, forward strand.
TCTTCGGGTGGAACGGCCTCGGCGCATGGTTCATCGACTCCGTGCAGAACAACGACGTGAACGCCGTGACCGCGTACACGCTCTTCGCCTCGGTCGTGGTGCTCATCGCCGGGTTCCTCGCCGACGTCCTCACCGCCGCCCTCGACCCCCGCGTGCGGAGGAGCTGAGATGACCGACACCCGCATCGAGCCCGTCGACGGGACGACCGTCGGCCGGTCGGACGCGCCGCTGCCCGGCAGCCCGAAGCCCGGCGGCAAGCAGCGCAACCGCTTCGTGCAGACCGTCGTCCGCGTGTTCATGAACCGGGGGGCCGGGATCGGCCTCGTGGTGATCGTGCTGCTCTTCGCCTTCGCCTTCATCGGCCCGTTCGTCAGCCCGTACGGCTACTCGCAGATCGACTACACCGCGTTCTCGCAGCCGCCGAGCGGCTCGCACTGGTTCGGCACGAACGGCATCGGTCAGGACGTCTTCGCCCAGACGGCGCGCGCCATGCAGAAGAGCCTGCTCATCGGACTGCTCGTCGCCCTGTTCTCCACCGCCCTCGCCGCCCTGACCGGCGCCGCTGCCGGCTACTTCGGCGGCTGGGTCGACCGGATCGTGATGTTCTTCGTCGACATGCTGCTCGTGCTGCCGTCGTTCCTGATCATCGCGATCATCAGCCCGCGCATCCAGGACTCGGGCTGGATCGTCCTGGTGGTGCTCATCGCGGCGTTCGGCTGGATGGTCACCGCCCGCGTCGTCCGCTCGATGACGCTGTCGGTCAAGGAGCGCGAGTTCGTCCGCGCCGCCCGCTACATGGGCATCGGGCCGTTCCGGATCATCGTGCGGCACATCCTGCCGAACGTGGCGTCGTTCCTGATCATCGACGGCACCATCCAGGTCGGTGCGGCCGTGCTCGCAGAGACCAGCCTCAGCTACTTCGGCTTCGGGGTGCAACCGCCGGACGTCTCGCTCGGCACGCTCATCGCCCAGAACCAGGACGCGGCGCTCACCAGCCCGTGGCTGTTCTTCTTCGCCGCCGGTGCCCTCGTGGTCTTCGCGATCGCGGCCAACCTGCTCGGCGACGGGCTGCGCGACGCGCTCGATCCGACATCCGCGACGGGCAAGAAGCGGAAGCGGACCGGTCGGAAGCGCGACCAGAACCAGGCAGCGGTCGACGCCGCGACCATCACCACGCAGGCAGGGGCCGGCGCATGAGCACCACCACCACGACGTCCACGACGACCGAACCGATGCTCCGGGTCCGCAACCTCGACGTCCGGTTCCCGACCCCGCGGGGGGTCGTGCACGCCGTGCGCGGGGTCGACCTCGAGCTGCGTCGAGGTGAGGTCCTCGGCATCGTCGGCGAGTCCGGTTCGGGCAAGTCGGTGACGAGCACGGCGATCCTCGGACTGCTCCCGGAGACCACGACGATCACGGGCTCCATCACGCTCGAGGGGCAGGAGCTCCTCGGTCGCAGCGACAAGCAGATGAGCAAGCTGCGCGGCGCGAAGGTCGCGATGGTCTTCCAGGACCCACTGTCCGCGTTCACGCCGGTGTACACGATCGGCGAGCAGATCGCCGAGACCGTCCGCGTGCACCGCGGGGTCTCGAAGCAGGACGCCCGCGCCCGGGCGATCGAGCTGCTGAAGCTGGTCGGGATCCCGCAGGCCGAGCAGCGCGTCGATGCCTTCCCGCACGAGTTCTCCGGCGGCATGCGGCAGCGCGCGATGATCGCGATGGCCATGGCGAACGACCCGGACGTGATCCTGGCCGACGAGCCCACCACGGCGCTCGACGTGACGATCCAGGCGCAGATCATCGACGTGCTCCGCACCGCGCAGCGGGAGACCGGCGCTGCGCTGGTCTTCGTCAGTCACGACCTCGGGGTCATCGCCGGGATCGCCGACCGCATCGCCGTGATGTACGCGGGCAGGATCGTCGAGACCGCGAGCGCGGACGAGCTGTTCGCCCGACCGCGCATGCCGTACACGATCGGGCTCATCGGCGCGCTGCCCCGGCTCGACGAGTCGAGCGGCGAACCCCTCGTGCCGATCCCCGGGTCCCCGCCGTCGCTCATCGGGCTGGCCGACGCGTGCCCGTTCGCCGACCGCTGCCCACTCGCCGCGGCGGTCTGCCGCGGATCGGAGCCGCCGCTCGCCGCGATCGACGTCGCGGCGGGTGTCCCCGGTGAGGGCCCGATCGACACCTCGGTGCCGCACGCCGTCGCCTGCCACCGCTACGAGGAGGTCGCCGAGGCGCACGCCGACGCCGGCGCGATCTTCCACCTGCCCGAGATCCCGGACACCGCGGTGCCCGCCGCCACGCCCGCCGCCCGCGAGCAGCGGCCCGCCGTCGTGCAGGTCGCGGGACTGACGAAGACCTTCCCGCTCGTCAAGGGCTCGGTGTTCAAGCGCAAGGTCGGCGAGGTCTACGCGGTGGACGGGGTCGACCTCGACATCCGGAAGGGCGAGACCCTGGGACTCGTCGGCGAGTCCGGATCCGGCAAGTCGACGACCCTGCACCAGCTGATGGACCTCGAGCGGCCCGAACACGGCACGGTCGAGCTGTTCGGACAGCCGGTCGCGGCGTCGAAGCAGCTCCGGCAGCGCATCTCGATGGTGTTCCAGGACCCGGCCGCGAGCCTCGATCCGCGCATGTCGGTGTACGACGTCGTCGCCGAGCCGCTCCGGGCGATCGGGGCGTCGTCCGACCGCATCGCCGAGCGGG
>CAJYIG010000377.1 GCA_913774725.1 uncultured Curtobacterium sp.
GCCGCCGGACGAGGTGTCCGACGGCCGTCGTGGTGCTGCGGTGGATCAGGCGCGCTCGTCGTCCTCGTCGTCGTGCTTGTACGGGTCGGCGTCACCGGCGTACTGCGCCCCGGCCGATGCGGCACGCACCTGCGCGTCGCGCTGCTGGGCCTGGACGAGCAGGTCCTCCATGTGCGCCGACGTCTCCGGCAGCGCGTCGGCGATGAACTCGAGCGACGGGGTGAGCCGTGCGGTGATGTTCTTGCCGACCTCGCTCCGGAGCATGCCGGTCGCGGCCTTGAGCGCCGCGGCGGAGTCGGCGCGCATGGAGGACCTGCTCGTCCAGGCCCAGCAGCGCGACGCGCAGGTGCGTGCCGCGTCGGCCGGGGCGCAGTACGCCGGTGACGCCGACCCGTACAAGCACGACGACGAGGACGACGAGCGCGCCTGATCCACCGCAGCACCACGACGGCCGTCGGACACCTCGTCCGGCGGCCGTCGTCGTGTGTCGCCCGGTCGCGCCGACGTGGTCGCGGGGGGACGCCGGGCCGGCGTCGGGTGTCGAGTCGCGGGCCTCGGGTGTCGTGTGTCCGGCGTCGCGTGTCAGGCGTCGGGCAGGCGGTAGCCCGCGGTGTCGTCGCCGACGACGAGTCCGTCGCGCAGCAGTGACGCGAGCGCACGGGCCCGCTGCTCGGCGTCCGGCCAGACCAGGTCCACCTCGTCCCGCGTGACGGGGACGTCGCTCGCCCGCAGCTCGGCCATCACGAGGCCGCGCACCTGGCGGTCGCTGCCCGCGAAGCGCGCCTGCCTCGGCGCGCGCGGCCCGTCGTGCTCCGGGTACCCGGCCGCGCGCCAGGCACAGCGGTCGGCGATCGGGCAGACGTCGCACGCGGGGGAGCGGGCGACGCAGACGAGTGCACCGAGCTCCATCACCGCGGCGTTCGTCGCGGCGGCCGCCTCGCGGTCCTCGGGGAGCACCGACTCCATGAGCGGCAGGTCCCGCTTCGCCTTCGCCGGTCCGGGCTCGCCCTCGCCGAGGACCGCCCGGGCGAGCACCCGCCGCACGTTGACGTCGACGACGGGGTGCCGGTCGCCGTAGGCGAAGACCGCGACGGCCCTGGCGGTGTAGTCGCCGATGCCGGGCAGGGCGAGGAGCGCGTCGACGTCCCGCGGGACGACGTTGTCGTGCTGTTCGGCGATCGCCGTCGCGGCCGCGTGCAGCGCGAGCGCGCGCCTCGGGTACCCGAGCCGGTCCCAGGCGCGCACCGCCTCGCCGGGAGGCGACGCGGCGAGGTCCGCAGGGGTCGGCCACCGGGTGAGCCACGCCTCCAGGCGGGGGACGACCCGCGCGACCTGCGTCTGCTGCAGCATGATCTCGCTCACCAGCGTGCCCCAGGCGGGGAACCCCGGGCGCCGCCACGGCAGGTCGCGCGCCTCGGCGCGGAACCACGCGACGAGCGGGGTGGCGATGTCCGGTCGGGGCGTGACCGTCGTGTCCGCGGCTGCCGTGTCCACAGCCGACGTGTCCGCAGCCGTCGTGTCCTCCACAGCCGGCTCGTCGTCCACAGGCTGCCGGGAGGCTCCGCGCGCGTTCACCACGACAGCCTACGGTGGGTGCATGGCACGCTGGGCACCGCAGGAGACCGACACCATGGCCGCGATCGCGGGCGAGGTGATCGCACAGGTCGGCACGAACCGCACCGTCGTCGGCATCGACGGCCAGGACGGCACCGACCTCGAACGGGTCGCCGCGGCGCTCGTCGGGGGCTTCCAGCAGCACGGGGTGTCCGCGATGGCCGCGGCCGCCCCCTCCGCCGACCTCGACGTCCTCCGGGCCGACGTCGTCGCGCCGTTCCGCACGACCGGTGCGGGCGAGGGTGTGCTCGTCGTGCACGGCCAGGGGCTGCTCGCGACGGGCACCAGGAACCTCTGGCGCTGGTCGCTCTGGGTGGAGCAGGAGGACGGTCGCCTCGAGCGGCGCGCGGACGTCAAGACCGCCGCGTCGGCCGTGCTCGACGTGACCGACCCGGACCACCCGCGTCGTGAGTGGAACGACGCCTGCTGACGCGGTCCGACCGATCCCGTGCGGGCGCGCCGCGCTGGTAGCCTCGTCCGGTGGTCGCTCCTCAGCCTGACGGCATCCTCCTCGTCGACAAGCCGCAGGGCATCTCCAGCCACCGGGTGGTGTCGATCGCACGTCGGCGTCTCGGCCTGAAGAAGATCGGCCACGCCGGCACCCTCGACCCGATGGCGACCGGGCTGCTCGTCTTGGGCGTCGGTCACGCCACGCGGCTGCTCACCTACGTCGTCGGACTCGACAAGACCTACGAGGCCACCATCCGCCTGGGTGTCACGACGGACTCCGACGACGCCGACGGTGTCGAGACCGCGAGAGCGGATGCCGGTGGTGTCGCCGACGACGCGATCCACCGCGGCATCCGCACCCTGACGGGACCGATCTCGCAGGTGCCGAGCACCGTCTCGGCGATCAAGGTCGGCGGGCGCCGCGCGTACGACCTCGCGCGCGCGGGCGAGCAGGTCGAGCTGAAGGCGAGGGATGTCCTGATC
>CAJYIG010000378.1 GCA_913774725.1 uncultured Curtobacterium sp.
CGCGACGATCATGCGTCCATCCTGCCCCGGTCGACTCCCCCCTGCACCGACGACTCCGACTCCGGCGTCGACCTCGCGCCCGACGAGGCCGACGCACGCCCTGGTGAACGCTCCGACGATCGCCGGGCGAGCCGCACCAGCACGACGACCGCCCACACCAGCACGACGACCTCGAGCACGTTCCGCACCGTGAGCACGGACACCATCCACGGGCGCACCGCGAGCAGCTGGTCGTAGAACCCCGGGTAGATCACCTGCGTCAGCAGCGCCAGGGGCAGCAGCCCGATCGCGACCGGCAGAAAGCGACGTGCGCTCGGGTACCCGGCGACGAGTCCCCACACGACGGGGACCGCGTACCACCCGACGTACTGCGGCGACCCGACCTTGTTCACCGCGATGAGCGTCGCGACGAACAGCAGTGCGAGGACCGGCGCGACCTCGGTCCGTCGGGCACCCCGCCGGACCGCGAGCAGCGCGAGGACCACGCCGCCGACCACGAGCAGCGCCATCAGCGGCGTCGACAGGGCCGCGGCCGCGTGGGTGCCCGCGCCGGACACCTCGAACGTCAGGATCTCGCGGTCGTAGTACACCGCCGCGCCGGGCACGCCGAGCGCTGCAGCCCACATGAAGGGCGTCGCGAGCGGCGCCTCGATCTGCAGCGCCCGGTCGCTCTGCTCGCCCACGAAGGACAGCAGGTACGGCGCTCCCCCGTAGAGCACGTCGACGAGCACGATCAGCCCGGTCACGACGAGTGCCCCGGTCACGACCGCACCCCGGTGTCCCCGACGCAGCAGCACGAGGACGCCGACGAGTGCCGCCGGCCACACCTTCGTCCACGCCGCAGCGGTGAAGAGCGCCGATGCGACCGCCGGACGGGTCACGACGAAGGCGACCCCGACCAGGGCGACGGCGGTGGCCACGGTGTCGATCCGTCCGAGCGCGATCGGGCCGAGTGCGAGCAGGAACACGAGCCACCACCAGACGACCCGCACGCCGAACGCGCGGAACCGCCAGAGGAAGGCGCAGGCGACCGCATCGAGCAGCACCATGAGGGCGAGCCACCCCGTCGCGATCGCGGCCGTCCCACCGAGCGCCGCCGCGGCCATCGGCACGAGCGCGAACACCGGGTAGACCCAGTCGGTGTCGACGCCGACCCACGAGTGGTACATCCGCCCGACCTCGATCCACCGCCGGTAGGTGATGGTGACGTCGCCCAGCGGCTGGTTCGGCACGGTCGTGGCGAGCCACCACAGCACGGCGTGGACGACCACGAACACCACGGCGATCGAGACGCCCTCGACCCACCGGAACCGCTGCTGCACCGTGCGAGCGTAGCGGGCGGACCCACAGGCTCCCCTGAGGAGGACGTGTCACCGTTCCCGGGTGAACCCCGATCCCCGCCGTCGTCCCGCCACCAGCAAGCCCCTCGTCTGGGCGGGGATCGTCCTGCTCGTCGCGGTGCTCGCCGTCGTCGGCGTCGCCGTCGGCACGAACGTCTACACGTCGGGCGAGAACGCGAAGGCGTCGGCCGCACCCTCCGTCGCTGCGAGTCGCGCTCCGTCCACGCTCGACACGGCCGACCTCGCCGGCGACTGGACCGTGGGCGGGGACTCGGAGGCCGGGTACCGCGTCCACGAGGTCCTCAACGGCTCCGACGTCACCGTGACGGGCCGGACCGACAGCGTCACCGGTTCCGCGCGGGTCGAGGGGACGTCGATCACCGAGGCGACCGTGACGGTGCAGGTCGCCGACATCGCGACCGACTCCGCGCAGCGCGACTCGTACTTCCGCGACTCCGCCCTCGACGTCTCGGCCTTCCCGCAGGCGACGTTCACCCTGACCGAGCCCATCGCCGACGCGGTCCCGAGCGGCTCCGGCACGACCGAGGTCCGGGCCGACGGCGAGCTCACGCTGCACGGCGTCACGAAGGCGGTCCGGGCGGACCTGCAGATCGGGCTCGACGGCGACGGCGTCGCGATCTCCGGCACGGTCCCGATCACGTTCTCGGACTTCGGCGTGCAGGCCCCCGACCTCGGCTTCGTCAAGGTGGACGACACCGGCGCCGTCGAGTTCCTGGTGCACGCGACGCCCGCGTCCTGACGCGGCGGGAACCGCCCCGCGTCCTGACGCGACCCCGCACTGGACGGGAGGCACGCACCCGACCCGCCCCGCGCCTCCCGTCCGCCACCCGGTCGCCTCGTCGCTGCGGAACGACGGATCCGCTGTCGAACGACATCGCATCTGTCGTTTCGCGGGGCCAGCCGCGGCGCGACCCCCACTCGTCCGACCGAGCGCCTACCCCCGCGCGTCGCCCTCGACGACCAGGTCCCGCACGACGCCGCCCAGCTGCTCGATCAACGCCGTCATCGTGAACGGACCACCCCGCGACGCCCGTCGCGCCGCGACCCCGTGCACCACCGCCGCCGTCGCCGCCAGGTGGGCGAGGTCCGACGGCGACAACGACGCGCCGGAGGCCTCCGCAGCGCCCTGCCTGGTGGCGACCAGCGCACCGAGCACCCCGCCGAGCACGTCCCCGGCGCCGGCCGCCGCGAGCCACGGGGTCGCCGACGACGCCACGAGCCGCACCGACCCGTCCGGCGTCGCCACGTACGTGTCCGACCCCTTGAGGAGCACCACGCTCCCGGTGCGCTCCGCGGCACGCAGCGCAGCCGAGGCCGGGTCTCGTTCGACGGTCTCGCGCGAGGTCTCGAGCACCGGGGCGAGCTCCCCCGCGTGCGGCGTCAGGACCGCGAGCGGA
>CAJYIG010000379.1 GCA_913774725.1 uncultured Curtobacterium sp.
ATGTTCTTCTGACGGAAGAAGAAGCCGTCGCACGTGGCGCACCACGAGACGCCGTGGCCGGAGAGCCGCTCCTCGTCGGGGAGGCCGAGGTGACGGTAGGCCGAACCCGTCGCGTAGATGACCGCGAGCGCTTCGTACGTCTCGCCGGAGCCCACCGTGACCTTCTTGACCTGGCCGGTGAGGTCGACGGACACCGCGTCGTCGTACAGGACCTCCGCGCCGAACTTCTCGGCCTGCTCCTGCATCTTGATCATGAGGTCCGGACCCTGGATCCCCTCGGGGAAGCCCGGGAAGTTCTCGACCTCGGTGGTCTTGGTGAGCTCGCCGCCGGTCTCGACGCTCGACGCGACGATCAGGGGCTTGAGCTCCGCGCGCGCGGCGTAGATGCCGGCGGTGAACCCGGCGGGACCGGAACCGATGATGATGAGCTGGCGCATGTGCCTCGCTGCCCTTCCGTTGAGTGCTGACCGGGTCAACACATGGTACCGGCGGGACATTCCGCGCCACCGGGGAGCGGACAGCCGGTGCGCTGACGCTCCGTGAGCGGACCGTCGGCGGTCAGCGTCCCAGTCGCGCGCGCAGGAGCTTCACGGCGTTCGCGATCTCGCCGTTCTTCGCGACGACCAGGGCGCCGAAGTACACGAGCGCCATCACCGCACCGCTCAGCACGATGGTGATGAACGCGCCCGTCCGGTCGGACATGGCGAAGCCGTCCTGGCCGAAGGCGCCGAGCGCGGACACCACCACCGCCCCGGCGACCCCGGCGATGAGCGCGGCGATGACGAACTGCACGTGGGAGCGAGTGACGTTGGCTCCCTCGATGCCGTTCAGGCGACGACGGACGAGGACGAGCGCCACGATCGTCTGCGCGGTCCCCGCCAGCGTCGTGCACGCTGCGATCGAGACACCGACGATGCTCTGCGGGAACGTCGCGACGGCGAGGGCCCCGATGACGAACAGCACCGACTGCACGCACTGCATGAGGAACGGGGTCCGGTGGTCGTGCATCGCCCAGAACACCCGCTGGATGATGAAGAGCATGCTGAACAGCACCAGACCGGGCATGTAGGCGAGCAGCACCGCGCCGATGGAGAGCGCCTGCTCGAAGGTGCCGGCGAACATGCGCCCGAACGGCACGGACACCACGATCAGCGCCACCGACGCGAACACCGTGAACAGTCCGACGATCCGCAGGGACAGCGACAGGTTGCGCCGGACGGCGTCCAGGTCGCCCCGCTCGGCGTCGTGGCTCATCCGCGTGAAGTACGCCGTCGCGATCGACACCGCGAAGATCGAGTGCGGCAGCATGAAGAGCAGCCACGCGTTCTGCAGGACCGCGTTGCCCGCGGCGCCCGTGCCGAGCGATGCGACGCGCGACTGCACGATGCCCGCGAGCTGCGTCACGAGGATCATCGCGAAGAGCCAGCCGGCGGCCGTGCCGGTCGCCTTCAGCCCCACGCCGCGCCACCGGAAGTCCGGACGGAACGTCAGTCCCGCACGCTGCCAGAAGAACGGCAGGAACGCGGCCTGGGCCAGCACACCGAGGGAGGCACTGCCGGCGAGGACGGCGATCTTCAGGGGGGTCCAGGAGTCGACCGAGGAGTTGACCGCCTGGTCGCCGAACATCGCGATGAACACGACGAGGCCGGCGATCGCGATGACGTTGTTGATGAGCGGTGCCCAGGTGAACGGACCGAAGACCTGCTTGGCGTTCAAGACCTCGCCGAGCAGCGAGTACAGCGCGTAGAAGAGGATCTGGGGGAGGCACCAGAACGCGAACGCGACCGCGAGGTCGGTCTGCGCCGGCGAGAAGCCCTTGCCGTCGCCCGTGGCCTGCTGGCTGTAAAGCCAGACGAGGAACGGTGCCAGGACCGTGGCGACGATCGTGATGACGACGAACACGGTGGCGCCGAGCGTCACGATCTTGTTGACGTACGCCGTCCCGCCGTCGCGGCTCTGCTGCATCGACCGCACGATCTGCGGGATGAGCACCGCGGAGAGCAGGCCACCTGCGATGAGCGCGTAGATGTTGTTCGGCAGCTGGTTCGCCAGGGCGAAGGCGTCGGCGCCCGGCGAGTGCGCCTGGCCGATCGCGTACGCCAGCACGAAGGTCTTGCCGAAGCCGAGGACCCGCGAGAGCATCGTGCCTGCCGCGAGCATCGCGCTCGCTCGTCCGAGGTTCCGCTCGGCCGCGGGCTCCGCGTCGACGGCGGGCTGCTGCTGCGTGCTGATGGTCGGCTCCTCGGTATCGGGCACGGTCTCGTCCTGGTCTGGACGGCCGGCCGGGAGGCGCGGCTCGCCCCCGTCACGGACGGTCGCGTCCGCAGGGCGCGCGCCGTCGTGCTGTGGTGCCCCGGACTCGTCCGGTGCGACGTGCTCGGGACCGGACACGGCGGCGGTGCCGGCCGCCGCTGCGCCGACCACCGCGGCGGCGGGGGTCGCCTGCGCGACGCCGGACGAGCCTCCAGGCCAGGCGGCGGGAGCACCGGGCGCAGCGGGCTGGACCGCGAGCGGACGGTTCGGGTCGTCGTCCTCGTCGTCGAGGTCGCCGTTGCGGCGTCGGTTGCGCTTCCGGATGCTGCGGACGATGCCGAAGCCGAAGAGCGCGACGAGTCCGATCGCGGCCACCGCGGTGATCACCGTCTCCCACTGCGCCTGCACGTTGAGCTCGACGGTGGTGGGCTGCGACACGGTGACCCCGGTCGGCGTGGTCAGGGACATCGTCAGGCTGACCTTGCCGTTCGCGACCGATCGGACCGGGATCGTCGTGCGGGCCGAGGACTGCGGCTGGAGCTTCACCTCGACGTCGTTCCGCACGACCTGCAGCGCCGAGCTCGACGGCCGGACGTTGAGCAGGACGGTGATCGGGTAGTCGGTGCGGTTGCGCACCGAGACGGGCAACGACGTGCGGTCCCCGAGGAGCGTGAGCGAGCTCGAGTCGGGGATGCTGACCTGGTCGGTGGTCTGCGTCCAGGTCCGGACCTGCTTGTCGACGGCGGTGGTCAGCGCGTCGGGGTCGTCGCGCCAGGCGTTCGATGCCAGGGCGAGCAGGCGCAGTCGTGCCGGCGCGGTGACGGTTGCGGGGTCGTCGACGGCGGATGCGAAGGCGGTGAGTCCCCGCTCGCTCTCGACCAGTCGGCGCAGCCGGTCGAGGCGCTCCGACCCGTCGTCCGCGGGGGCCAGCGTGAGGGACCCGGCGGTGGCCTTCGCCGCGGTCGACAGGTCCGAAGGAGCGACCCACGGGGTGTCCTCGAGTGCGTCGAGGGCGCTGCTCAGCATCGTCGAGTCGGTGGGCCACTCGCGACCGAGGGTCAGGAGCACGGGGCTCTGCGCACTGCCGGAGCGGGCTGCGGCCGCGAGGGTCGCGGTCAGCTCGGCCATCGCCGTGTCGTGGTCGCGCTGGTCGGTGGCGGTCGCCGCCTCGCGGAGCAGCGCCGACGTGCCCTGGTCGGCGACGAGCACCTTCTGGTCGCCGATGCGCTCCGAGGCCGCGACGGTGGTGTCCGCGCCGGCCGAGGTGTTGCCGCTCGCGACGATGGTCGTGTCGACGCCGGCCTTCGCGAGGGCGGGCAGGTCGTCCGTGGTCAGGGTGTCCTCGACGGGCCAGGCGACCCCGTCGAGCGCGTAGGGGAAGTCGAGCAGGCTGGCCGTCGTCGGCAGTGTCGGGGTCGTGCCCGCCGCCTGGTCCTGGCCCGTGCCGTCCTGGCCGGTGCCGTCCTGTGCTCCGTCGTCCGGTGCGCCGACGGTCGTGTCGTCCGTGGGGGTCGGGGTCGTGCCCGGTGTCTCGTCGGGGATGGCGCCGGCGGAGGCCGTCGGCGTCGCGGTGGCGGTGCCGGTGGCCGTCGGGGTCGCGGTCGGGGTGCCGGCACCGGGGAAGTTCTGCTCCTCGACCGCCTGGTCGAGCGAGATCACGCCGGGGATGCCGTCCGCACCCGCCTGACGGAGCCCGGTCACGTCGGCGTCGGCGTACGACAGCGCGAAGGTCTCGTTGCGGAGCCCCTCGAGCCGGTCGAGCCAGGTGCGCGCGCTCGAGGGGGCGTTCTCGCCGAGCAGCCGGATCGAGGCGATGATCCGTGGGTCCACCCCGACGGCGACGTTGTGGTCCACGGCGGCGTCGAGCTGCTGTGTGAGGGTGCCGTCCACCGAGGTGGCCGCCGCGAGGTCGGAGGCGCCGATGACGCCGTCGGCGGTGGCGGGGAGGGTGATCGGCATCGCGACCGAGACACCGACCGGGGTCTGCTGGAAGTCCGGGTACCAGGTGATCGCGGACCGGGCGACGGCGGAGGTGTCGCCGGCGGTGTACTCGGCGGCGATGCGCCGGGCACCGAACGACGAGTACCCGCCGAGGCCGACGTTGCCCGGGACGATGGTCACCGTCTGCGTGACCGAACGGTGCGCCGGGACCGCCGGGACGTCCGCTGTGTCCATCGGGGCACCGAGGTAACCCGTCGTGCTGGTGTCGGCCAGCCAGTCGGAGAGGACGTCCCGCGTGCTCTCGGAGCGGAAGATGTCGAGCTCGACCGAGCCGGCGGGGACCTCGGTGTCCGTGTCGTTCGTCACCGTGACCGTGACCTGCAGGTCCTCGTCGCGCCGGACGATCCCGCGGCCGGCCGGCGCGATCGAGACCGTGGTCCTCCCCTGGTCGGCAGCGGCCGGAGCAGCGGTGCGGGTCGTGGTGCGGTCGATCGTCGCGGCGTGCGCCGGGTCCGGACCTGCGGGCGTGACGACGAGGCCGATGGCGACGAGGGCCGTGGCAGCGGCGGCGAGCGTGGAGCGGAGGATGTGCATACAGGAGGGCCCGAGGGTCGGTTCCGGCCGAGCACGAGTGTACGAGGGGCGGACGGGGACGATCCCGTGCGCGCGGGACGTGTGGAGAACTCGGTGCCCCGATCTGGGAGGATGAGGTCCGTCATGCAGTCCGTTGCCCAGGCCGTCGAACGACTCGACGCACTCGCAGCCACCGAGCCCGTCGCCGTCCTCGCTCGGGCGTTCGCCGATGCCGGACACGAGCTGGCCCTGGTCGGCGGCCCCGTCCGTGACGCGTTCCTCGGCCGACCCGTCACCGACCTCGACTTCACGACCGACGCCCGCCCGGACGACGTCCTGCGCATCGTCGAGCCGATCGCGAGCGCGACGTGGGACGTCGGTCGGCAGTTCGGCACCATCGCCGCCCGGGTCGCCGGGGAGCAGGTCGAGATCACGACCTACCGCAGCGACGTGTACGACGGCGAGACGCGCAAGCCCGAGGTGGCGTTCGGCGACACGATCGAGGACGACCTGCTCCGCCGGGACTTCACCGTGAACGCCATGGCGCTCCGGCTCCCCCAGCGCGAGCTCGTCGACGTGCACGGCGGTGTCGAGGACCTGCTCGCCGGCCGACTGCACACCCCGCAGGCGGCACCCGTGTCGTTCCGCGACGACCCACTCCGCATGATGCGCGCCGCACGCTTCACCGCCCAGCTCGGCTTCGCGGTGTCCGACGAGGTCCGGGCCGCGATGACGGAGCTCGCGGACTCGATCGACATCGTGTCCGCCGAGCGGGTGCGCGACGAGCTCGTCAAGCTCCTGGACACCTCCGAGCCGGTCCCCGGTGTCCGCCTGCTCGTCGACACCGGGCTCGCCGAGCGCTTCCTGCCCGAGCTCCCCGCGATGCGCCTGGAGATCGACGAGCACCACCACCACAAGGACGTCTACGAGCACTCGCTGACGGTCCTGACCCAGGCGCAGCTGGCGATCACACACGGCGGCATGAATACGGTACTGGACGC
>CAJYIG010000380.1 GCA_913774725.1 uncultured Curtobacterium sp.
CCCTCGCCGATGACGACCACGCCGTCGAAGTTCACCGTGCCGAGGAACTTGCGCATCGCGTCGACGGCGGCACCGTCGGCGAGGTTCTTCTCGCCCCGACCGACCCACGGCTGGGCACGGGTTCCTGCTGGGATGACACACCCCGATCCTACCGAGCACCCTCCGACGCGGCCGACCGCGATCGGGGGTGTGGAGAACGGGGCTACGCGCCGGAGCCGTCCGGGCCGGGACCCTCCGGCTCGAGCGTGCCCGTCGCGGTGCCGGCACCGAGCGTGACGTGCACCGGGGTCGTACCGTCGAGGTCGTCGGTACCGCGCACGACACCGCCGTCCGTCCGCTGCACGATGGCGTACCCGCGACGCAGGGTGTCCCGCGGCGAGAGCGCACGGAGCCGTCCGGTCAGGTGCCCGACCTCGCTGTGCGAGCGTTCGAGCCGTCGGTCCAGCAGCTCACGGGCACGGGACAGGTCACGGGCCACCTCCTCTGCCCGGGTGTCGACGAGCCACGCGGTCGACGCCAGCGCGGGGCGCGACCGGAGCGCTGCGATCCGGTCGGCCTCGACCGACAGGGTGTGCGAGAGCCGGAGACCGAGCCGCGCCCGGGCCTGCCGCACGTTCGCGAGTTCCTCGGCCACGTCGGGCACCACGCGCTTCGCGGCGTCCGTCGGGGTCGAGGCACGCAGGTCGGCGACCTCGTCGAGGATCGGGCGGTCTGCCTCGTGCCCGATCGCCGAGACGATCGGGGTGGTGGCGGCGGCCGCGGTCCGGACGAGCCCCTCGTCGCTGAAGCCGAGCAGGTTCTGGAAGTCGCCGCCGCCCCGGGCCACGATGATGACGTCGACCGTGGGGTCGGCGTCGAGCTCGACGATCGCCGCGGTGACCTCGCCGACGGCGCGTTCGCCCTGCACCGCCGTGTGCACCGTGCGGAACTCGACCTGCGGCCAGCGCAGCTGCGCGTTCCGCTTGACGTCCTTCTCTGCGTCGGAGTCCTTGCCCGTGATCAGCCCGATGCGGTGCGGCAGGAACGGCAGGCGCTTCTTGCGGGCGGGGTCGAACAGCCCCTCTTCCGCCAGGGTCCGGCGGAGCCGCTCCAGCCGTTCGAGCAGGTCACCGAGCCCGACGTGCTTCATCTCGACGACCTGCATCGTCAGCGAGCCGCCCTTGACCCAGTAGTTCGGCTTGACCGCGGCGACGACCCGGGCGCCCTGCCCCAGGTCCGCCGGCACCCGCGACCGCACGCTCGACCAGATCGAGAACGACACGGTCGCGTCGACCTCGACGTCCTTGAGCTTGCCGTAGACGTTGCCGCCGGCGACGTTCCACTGGGTGATCTCACCCTCGACCCAGGCGGTGCCGAGGCGGTCGATCCAGTCCCGGAGCTTCGCGCCGAGCAGGGCGACGGGCCACGGGTTGTCGGCCGTCGGCGGGCCCTGTTCGATCGCCATGCCCACCATCGTGCCGCATGCCGGCGACAGCGCCGACCCGTGGTGCCGCTCGCCCGTCCCGGACGCCGCGTCCGCCCGCGCTCCGGCCCGCCGCGCTGCGCCCGCGTCCTGCCCCCGCCGCGCTCCGCCCCCGACCCCGTCGCACCCAGGCCCCGCGCGTGCCCGGCACCTATCATCGGGGGCGTGACGATCACCAACGGCCGCACGGTCCCGCTCGCCCCGCCGAGGGTGCACGCAGCGCGCGGTCGCCTGCGGGACGAGCCGGTCGCCGGCACCAAGAAGGTCCTGCTCGCCGCCCCCCGCGGGTACTGCGCGGGCGTCGACCGCGCCGTGGTCGCGGTCGAGAAGGCGCTCGAGCAGTACGGCGAGCCGGTCTACGTGCGGAAGCAGATCGTGCACAACGTCCACGTCGTCTCCACGCTCGAGCAGCGCGGCGCGGTGTTCGTCGACGACGTCGCCGAGGTCCCTCGCGGAGCCCACGTCGTCTTCAGCGCGCACGGCGTCTCGCCCGCCGTCGTGGCCGGTGCCGCCGAGCGCGACCTGCACGCCATCGACGCGACCTGCCCGCTCGTCACCAAGGTCCACCGCGAGGCCACCCGCTTCGCGAAGGCGGACCGCACGATCATCCTCATCGGTCACGCCGGCCACGAGGAGGTCGAGGGCACCATGGGCCACGCCCCCGAGCGCACCATCCTGGTGAACGGCCCCGAGGAGGTCGCCGCGCTCGAGGTCCCCGACCCCCACAACCTCGTCTGGCTGTCGCAGACCACACTGAGCGTCGACGAGACGATGGAGACCGTCCGGCTGCTCCGCGAGCGGTTCCCGGCGATCGAGAACCCACCGTCGGACGACATCTGCTACGCCACGCAGAACCGCCAGGTCGCGGTGAAGAAGGTCGCTCCGGACGCCGACCTGGTCATCGTGGTCGGCTCGGCGAACTCCTCGAACAGCGTGCGGCTCGTCGACGTCGCCCTCGAGTACGGTGCAGCGGCCGCGCACCGCGTCGACTACGCCGAGGAGATCCGCCAGGACTGGCTCGACGGCGTCCGGACGGTGGGCGTGACCAGCGGCGCCTCGGTGCCCGAGGAGCTCGTCACCGAGGTGCTCGAGCAGCTCGCGGACGCGGGCTACGGCACCGTGGAAGAGGTCGTGACCGCGCACGAGGACCTCATGTTCTCGCTCCCCAAGGAACTCCGGACCGACGCCCCGGGTAACCCCACCCGCGCACTCGGCGGGCGGCGCTCGTGAGCGGCGACTGGTCGTCGGCACCGGCCCGCGAGCCGGGTCACGTGGACGAGACCGCGCTCGGCCTGGAGGCCCTCCCCGCGTCCGCGTCGTCGGCCGCCGGTCGAGCGGACGGCCGGGTCCACGGCACGCCGGCGCCCGAGTACGGCGAGTACGCCCCGGAGGGCTGGGTCAACCCGGTCCTGGTCGAGCAGGAGCGGCAGGCGGCCGAGGACCGACGTCGGGACGCCGGGCAGCGGCAGGACGCCGTCCCGCGTCGCGCAGCCGACCCGACCGGGCCGGCTCCCGACGAGCGCGACGTCCGACGGACGCGAGGACCGAGATCCCCTCGTGGTTCGCAGCCCGCTCCCACGTCCGCGTCGACGAGCCCCTACGGCGCCTCGCGGCTCGACTTCGTGCTGACCGTCGGACTGCTGTTCGTCGGCCTCTGGACGGTGTTCCAGGGACTGTCCATCGGCGCCTACGCGACTGCGACCCGCGAGTTGTTCGAGGCACGGTTCGGGGAGATGTCCTCGCCGGCCGACCTGACCTCGGCCGCCGTCGTGCGCGTCGCCGTGCTCGCCGTCGTCTTCGTCCTCGTTGCGTGGTGGTCGGTCCGTCGGCTGCGCGCGCGTCGGCGCACGTTCTGGGTGCCCCTGGTCGGCGGCGTCGTCGCCAGCGTCCTGAGCGCCGTGCCGATGCTGGTCGTCGCGTTCCAGGACCCGGCCGTCCAGGAGGCCTACCGCCGGATGACCGGGGGCTGACGCCGCCGATGGCCCCGGTCACCTCCCACTAGCCGGCGAGGAAGGCCGCGACGGCGCCGTGCAGCGCGGCGAGGTCGTCCACGTGCACGAGCTCGCGGACCGAGTGCATCGACAGCAGGCCGACGCCGATGTCGATCGTCGGGATGCCGAGCCGGGTCGCCGCGATCGGGCCGATCGTCGAGCCGCCGGGGATCGTGTTCACGTTGACGAACGGCTGCCAGGAGACTCCGGCGGCGTCGCACGCGGCGGACCAGACGGCCTCGCCCTTCGCCTCGGTCATGTAACGCTGGTTCGCGCTGATCTTCAGGAGCGGGCCGCCGCCCGGACGCGGGCGGTTGGTCGGGTCGTGCTTCTCGGGCTGGTTCGGGTGCACGAGGTGCCCGGCGTCGCTCGACAGCAGCCACGAGGCTCGGAACGCCCGAGCAGCCTCGGACCGTGTGGCCCCGAGTCCCTCCTGCACGCGGCCGAGGACGTCCTCGAGGAACGGTCCGCCGGCGCCGGACGGGGTCGAGGAGCCGATCTCCTCGTGGTCGAACGCCGCGAACACCGGCACGTGGTCACCGTCGGCCGGTGCGTCGATGATCCCGCGGAGCCCGGCGTGCACGCTCGTCAGGTTGTCCATCCGACCGGACGCCAGGAACTCCCGGTCGATGCCGATCCGAGCCGGCGCCTGGGTGTCCGCGAGGAAGAGGTCCCACGACACGGCGTCGTCCCCGAGGCGGCCGCGCAGCCATGCGAGCACGTCGGTGCCGCCGGTGGTGCCGTCCGTGCCGACGACCGGCAGGGTGTGGCGCTGCCGGTCGATCTCCTTGCCGTCGTTCACCCCGCGGTCGAGGTGGATCGCGAGGTTCGGGATCCGGGCGACGGCGTCGGTCGAGACGAGTCGCACCGAGCCGTCGGCGTCGACCACGCGCCCGGCGATGCGGAGGTCGCGGTCGAACCACGTCGACAGGAGTGCCCCGCCGTAGACCTCGACGTTGAGCTGCTCCCACCCGCCCACGCGCACGGTCGGGTTCGGCTTGATGCGGAAGCCAGGGGAGTCGGTGTGCGCGCCGAGGATCCGGAACGGGGTGGTGGGCGTCGCCGACTCCGGCAGGCGCCAGGCGATCACGGCGCCGTCACGGACGACGACGTAGGCGCCGGCCTCGGTGGGCCAGGCGTCGAGCTCCGACAGCTCGGTGAACCCCGCCGCGACGAGCTGGTCCCGCGCGACCGCGGCCGCGTGGAACGCGGTGGGCGACTCGGTGACGTACTGGGCGAACGAGGAGGCGATGGCGTCGGTGGTCACCTGCCCATCGTGGCACGGGCGAAGGTGGCGACCGGACGAGAACGGGGGCGCGTCCGCAGGACGCGAGATCGAAAGAGCACACGTCTGAACTCCAATCACTGGAGCTGATC
>CAJYIG010000381.1 GCA_913774725.1 uncultured Curtobacterium sp.
AGGAGCGCACCGATGAGCGCGAGCATGCCGATGTAGATCGTCCGCTTGACGCTGTGGTCGGCCAGGTGCCCGCCGAGCACACCGCCGACGACCATGCCGAGACCGACGACCACGAGCACGAGCGGCACGGCGGACTCGGGCAGCCCGGTGACGTTCTGCACGAGCGGCGAGATGTACGAGTAGACGGCGAAGAACCCGCCGAAGCCAACGGCCCCGAGGCCCATCACGATCCAGAGCTGCGGCGACCGGAACGCCCGGAGCTCGCGTCCGATGGTGGCGTGCTCGTCGGCGGCGCTGCGCGGGACGAACGCCGCGACGGCCAGGAAGGTCAGGGCGAACAGCAGCGAGACCACGCCGTAGGCGATGCGCCAGCCGGCGTTCTGCCCGATCCAGGTGATCGCGGGCACGCCGACCACGTTGGCGATCGACAGGCCGAGCATCACCATCGCGATGCCCTTGCCGCGCTTGCCCGGGCCCATGATCTCGCCGGCGACGATGGAGGCGATGCCGAAGTAGGCACCGTGGGGCAGGCCGGCGACGAAGCGCGCGACGAGCACGAGCCCGAAGTTCGGCAGGACGGCGCTCGCGACCGTGGCGACCACGAAGCCGACGAGCAGCACGAGGATCAGACCCTTGCGCGGGAACGTCGCGGAGATCGCCGCGATCGTCGGCGCACCGACCACCACGCCGAGGGCGTAGGCGCTGACGAGCCAACCGGCGTGCGCGACCCCGGCGGCGGGATCGGCCGCGTACTGCGCGGGCAGCAGTGCTTCGGCGATGTTCGGCAGCAATCCCATCGCGACGAACTCGGTGGACCCGATGGCGAAGCCACCGAGGGCGAGGGCGATGAGGGCGAACGCGCGCTGCGTCGGCGTGGTGAGCGTCATGCGACCTGTCTGGATCGGGAGGAGCGTTGGTGGGGCGAGGGCCGGTGGTCCCGACGCGCGCCAGGACCCGGGTCGGGCCGTCACGTCTCAGGGAGCACCCGCGCGGTCCTGCTGCTCTCGGAGTGAGCACGGCGGTGGCGCAGCAGTCGGACGGCGGCGGGATCAGCGACGGGGTCGGTCCGTGTTCGGCGTCGAACGGTCCGAGCACACCTGCAGCGGCCCGGTCCCAGCAGTGTAGACCGCTCCAAACGACCGACGGAAGACGCCGGGCCGAATCGATTCGACATCAGCGGAGAACGGCCGACCGGCGACCGCGGAGTCGCTACGGTGATGGGCGGGCCTCAGGCCGCGCGACGCTCCTCGTCCACGGACCCGGCCGCCACGGGCTCGGGAAGCTCGTCGCGGTGGACCCACCCGGACCCGCACTCGGTGCAGCTCGCCCAGGCGTTGCCGCCCTGCTCGTCGGTGTCGATGACGACCGTCTGCAGGTCGCAGTCGGGGCACCAGGCGTCGTGCATCATCACGCGCTCCTCGTCGTCGTCCGGGTCAGCTCGAACCACCGTGGCGGCTCGCTGGAACCCATGAGACACCCGACCACCGACAACACCGGGAGGCGCTCGGCGTGTCCCGCAGCTCCCATCAGGCGTAGGATCGCCGCATGGGGTGGTGGATCGTGACCGGTGTCGTCCTGCTCGTTGCAGTGGGGGTGTGGCTGTGGATGCACCACCTGACGGACCTCGGCTCACGCTCGCGGCAGTACGAGGGCAGTGACCCCGAGATCGCCGAGGCGCTCCGCCAGGCCGAGCGCGACAGCAACACCGGCCGCATGTACTTCTGACCCATGGCGACAGGACTCCGGACGGGCCTGGCAGCCCTGGTAACCGCGCTGTGCCTGGTGCTGACGAGCTGCGCCGGGTCGATGGCATCCGGACCTCCCGACTACACCGGGACGTGGCAGCTCGCCGGGCGGGACGGCACCGAGCCCGCGCAGTTCGTCGTATCGGCGGACGGCACCTACACCGCTCGCGGGATCCCGGACGCCCTGGCGTGCCGGACCAGGAACGCCGACACGAGCCCTCCCGGTTGCTCCGAGGGCCGTTCCTCGTCGGACTTCTCCGGGCAGTGGACACTCGCGGACGGCAGCGCACCGGGGATCCGGTTCCGGTTCGCGGACCGCTTCGTCCGCGAGGGGTACCCGACCGACGCCGGACTCGCCTTCTTCACCGGATCGCTCGACGTCCCCCGTCCCGACTTCGTGTTCGTCCGCATACCTGCGCGGTGACCGCGCGGGGCCGATCCACGGTGGTGCGGGCGGCCCGGGACCGGCTCAGTCGCCGAGCGCCGCCTCGAGCCGCTCGAGCTTCCCGTCGATCTCGCCCGTGTGCCCCGGTCGGACGTCGGCCTTGAGCACGAGGGACACCCGGGTGCCGTACGCACCGACGGCCTCGGTGGCGCGCTTGACGACGTCCATGACCTCGTCCCACTCCCCCTCGACCTCGGTGAACATCGACGAGGTGCGGTTCGGGAGCCCGGACTCGCGGACGACGCGCACCGCTGCGGCGACCGCGTCGTGCACGGACCCGTCCGACGATGCCGAGGGACCACCGGACGGAGCAACGGAGAACGCGACGATCATGCGTTCATCCTGCCCCGGTCGGCTCCCCCGCGCACCGGCGGCCCGGACACCCGCACCGACGGACGCTCCGGCGAGCGCCGCGCGAGCCGTACCAGCACGACGACCGCCCAGACGAGCACGGCGACCTCGAGCACGTTCCGCACCGTGAGCACGGACACCATCCACGGACGCACCGCGAGCAGCTGGT
>CAJYIG010000382.1 GCA_913774725.1 uncultured Curtobacterium sp.
GACGATCCCGCCGCCGGCGCTGCTCACCGGAAGCCAGCGGCGGCGGCGGGATCGTCGACCCGCAGGGGTTCGCGCACGTCCGACTCACGGTGACGGACATCCGTCGGAGCAAGGCCTTCTACCAGCAGCTGTTCGGCATGCCGCCGGGGAGTGACTTCAGCGAACAGATCGACGATCCGACGATCCACGACGACCCGTGGCGGACGTACGGCGGGTGCTCGTTCACGTTCCACGGGCAGACGCTCGGGCTCCGTCCGGTGGCGCCCTCCGGTGACCGCTTCGACCCCGACCGGGTCGGTCTCGACCACCTGAGTCTGCGGGTCCGGTCCGTCGACGACCTGCACAGCGCAGTCGATCGTCTCGACGCGGCGGGCATCGGGCACGGAGCGGTCACGGACCTCGAACCGTTCGGCCTCGTCATCCTGTCGTTGCAGGACCCGGACGACATCAACCTCGAGCTCGCGGCACCGCGACCGGCAGACGCCTGATCGGACGGTCCTCGTCGGTGGTGGCCGGTAGCCGCACGCTGCCCGGGGCCGCCCAGCCTGACGGCGTTGGCTCTGGTGCATGAGCGAACAGATCGTCAAGCCCCTCGGCCTCGCCCACGTCCGGGTCACCGTCACCGACATCCACCGCAGCAAGGCCTTCTACGAGCAGCTGCTCGGCGTGGCACCGGCGATGGACTTCAGCGACCACATCGACGAGCCCGGCATCAGTGAGGACCGCGAGCGGCTGTACGGCGGCGCGATCTTCCCGGTCGGCGACCAGCTCTTCGGTCTGCGTCCGGTCGCGCCGAGCGGACAGCGCTTCGACCCGGACACCGTCGGCCTCGACCACGTGAGCTTCGTCGTGGGCTCCGTCGACGAGCTGCACGCCGCTGCCGGACGCCTCGACGCCGCCGGCATCGAGCACGGCGAGGTCACCGACCTCGGTGACGCCGGCATGGTGATCCTGTCCGTGCAGGACCCGGACGACATCAACCTGGAGCTCGCCGCGAAGAAGTGAGCTCGCGGGCTTGGATCCCGGGCGTCACGGCCGGAGGATGTACTCGAACGTCGTCCGGGCGCGCTCGGGGTCCGGCGTCTCGCCGGAGATCAGGTCCGCGTAGGTGAACGACTCCGACACCCGGACGAGCAACCGCGCGAGCTCCTCCGCGGACAGGGGCGCCGGATCGAACGCCCCCGCTTCCTGTTCGGTTGCGATCACGGCGGTCATGACCGCCACGAACCGGCGCTGCACGTCGCTGTCAGTCGTGGTGAGCAGGCGCAAGGCACGGCTCGGCTCGCGGGTCAGGAACGCGCGGAAGTACGGCGCCCGGATGAGGTCCGCCGTGAAGTGGTCGAGCACGTCGACGATCCGCCCGGCGCCGGAGGGTGCGGCCGCCCGCCCCGCGGCGTCGAGCGTCGGGACGGCGAGCGACCACAGGATCTCCGAGAGCAGCTGGTCGCGGTTGCCGACCCAGCGGAACAGCGACGTCCGGTCGACACCGAGCGACGCGGCGAGCGAGCCCATGTCGATGCGTGCCCCGTCGATGAACGCACGCCGTGCGGAACGGAACGCGCGCTGGGAGTCGCCGTGGGCCTCCAGCCTGGCGGCCAGCGCGCTCGGGACGAGCGTCGACCCGAGCGTGCCGAGTGGTTCGTTCCTCACCGTTCCCCCTGAGTGCCGACGCCGGTCTTGCAACGTTTTCGAGAATGATGCATCGTTGGTGCCATGTCAACGTCGATCACCGACACGCCCCTGCTCGAATCCGACTTCTACCGGTTCCAGGAGGGGCTCACGCCCAGGGAGCGGGAGTCACTCGGGCAGCTGCGCGCGTACCTCGAGGCCGAGGTGCGCCCGATCGCCGACCAGTACTGGGCACGGGCGGAGTTCCCGGAGCAGACGATCGCGCCGCTCGCGGAGCTCGGCATGTACGGCCCGAGCATCCCGCTCGTCCGGCACTTCGAGAACTCGGCGGTGTACCGCGGCTGGGCGGCGCTCGAGCTCGGTCGGATCGACGCCGGCGTCTCGACGTTCATCGGGGTGCAGTCCGGCCTGGCGATGAACTCGATCGCGGTCGGTGGCAGCGACGAGCAGCAGCAGGAGTGGCTGCCGCGGATGGCGCGTGGCGAGGTCGTCGGGGCCTTCGGGCTGACCGAGCCGCTGTCCGGCAGCGACTCCGCGCGCGGGCTCCGGACCACCGCCCGGCGCGAGGGTGACACGTGGGTGCTCGACGGTGAGAAGCGGTGGATCGGCAACGCAACCTTCGCGGACGTCGTCGTCATCTGGGCGAAGGACGTCGCCGACGAGCAGGTCAAGGGGTTCCTCGTGACGGCCGACACCCCCGGCTTCACCGCGACGAAGATCGAGGACAAGATCGCCCTGCGCACCGTGCAGAACGCCGACATCGTGCTCGACGGCGTCCGGGTGCCCGAGTCGCGCCGACTGCAGCGGGCGGACTCGTTCCGCACGACGGCCGCGGTGCTCCGGCTCACCCGCACCGAGGTGGCCTGGCAGGCCGTCGGCATCGCGATCGGGGCCTACGAGGCCGCGCTCGCCTACGCCCGCGAGCGCATCCAGTTCGGCAAGCCGATCGCGGCGCACCAGATGGTCCAGGACCTGCTCGTGCGGTCGCTCATGAACATCACCGCGTCGATCGCCCTGTGCACCCAGGCCTCGGCGATGCAGGACCAGGGGATCGGCGGCGACGAGCACTCCGCGATGGCGAAGGCGTTCGCGACGGCGAAGATGCGCGAGACCGTCGGCTGGTGCCGCGAGGTCCAGGGCGGCAACGGCATCGTGCTCGACAAGGGTGTCGCGCGGTTCTTCTCCGACGCCGAGGCGATCTACTCCTACGAGGGCACGCGCGAGGTGAACACGCTCATCGTCGGGCGTGCGATCACGGGGCAGGCCGCGTTCGTCTGAGCCGTGACCGGCGGTGCGCTGGGCCGGGCGGGACCCCGGTGTAGCGCACGCTCGTCCGACGTTGCACGCGTCGATCGACACGCGGGATGTCGATCCGTGCGCACGCATCCGGTGCGTGTGCATCGTGTGACATCGCACTCGTCGATCGACGTGCGTGATGTCGCGAGCGGAGCGGGCACCGGTCGGCACCGCGGCGCGCACGGCACTGCGGCGCGCACGGCGCCGCGGCGCGCACGGCACCCGCCGCCTACGCCCAGAACGCGGCGATCGCCTCCGCTGCCGCCTCGCCCTGCCGTCGGCCCTCGGTCGCCGAGGGCGCCTGCGTCGACAGGGACAACGAGTTGTCGCCGAACGCGTGCTGCGCCCCGCTGTCCGCCACGATCGTCTCGACCGAGCTCCCGCCGGCCCGGAGTGACTCCACCGCGAGGTCGAGCCAGGGTCCGAGCGGGGACGGCCCCTCCGGTCCGCACGCCACGACGAGCACGCGCTCGTACCCGGCGGCGACGTCCGCGTTCGTGGCCGAGCGGAGCCCGCCGTCGTAGTGCGGCACGCCGTCGATGTGCACCGGCGACCACACGAACGGCACCGAGCAGCTCGCGGCCACGGCACGGGGGAGCGGG
>CAJYIG010000383.1 GCA_913774725.1 uncultured Curtobacterium sp.
CGCGACGCCCGCGTCCGGCGGCGCCGCGTCGTACGCGAGCACGATCCCGCCGAACCCGCACCCCGCCACCGCGGCCGTCACGACCCCGACCGCGGTCACCCGCGCTCCCGAGGTGTCCCGCACGGCCGCGACCAGCACGACCGCGACCACCGCCACCACGAGCGCGACCGATGCGGCGAGCGACAGCACCATGCCGCCGAGCAGTGCGACCGCGACCGGGGTGACCGCGGCGAACACCGCGGTCAGCGGGGACAGCACGCTCATCGGCCCGACGGCCAGCGCGCGGTACAGCAGCAGCACCGCCACGGACCCCGAGACGCCCGCGGCGACACCGGCTGCGACGGCCGCGCCGGAGAAGGCCACCCCGACGACCGGCACGCCGAGCACCAGCGGGAGCAGCCCGACCGCCGCCGCGGCGGCCGCGACGGTGACGGCCCGGACCCGGCGGGCGGCGAGGCCACCGAGGAAGTCGGCCGCCCCGTACACGACCGCGCCGGTCAGGCCGAGCAGGACGGAGAGCACGGCTCCCATCCTGCCCGGCCCGGTACCCTGCGCGGGTGAGCGTTCCCTACCACCGCCTGCCCCGCGTCGATGCCCGTTGGCGCTGGTGGCGTCCGCTCGTCGCGCTCGCGTTCCTGGTCGGGTACTACATCGCCACCCAGGTGGTGCTGACGATCGCGTACATCGGGTCGATCGGTGCGACGCAGGGCGCCGCGGGGTTGACGAGCTTCCAGGACGACCTGACGAGCGGTGCGCTCGACCCCACCGACCCGCTCACCCTGTCGCTGACCCTGCTCTCCCTGGTGGTGCTGCTGCCCGGTGTCCTGCTCGCGGTGAAGATCGCCCGGATCGGGCCTGCGGGCATCCTGTCCTCGACGCGCTTCCGGGTGCGCTGGCGCTGGACGCTGTGGTGCCTGCTCCCGACGATCGTCATCGCGATCCCGATGTTCCTGCTGCAGACGTGGGGGATGTTTTCGTTCGACGGCGGCTTCGGCTGGGACCACGACGCGATCGGGCAGTCGACCGTCTCGCCCGCCACCCTGACGTTCACGATCGTGATGGTCCTGGTGCTCGTCCCGTTCCAGGGCGCCGCCGAGGAGTACGTCTTCCGCGGGTTCCTCATCCAGACGATCGCGTCGTGGATCCCGGTCCGGGTCGTCGGCGTCGTCATCGCCGTCGCGGTCTCGACCGTGGTGTTCGCCGCGGGGCACATCGCGAACGGCTACAACGTGTGGGGCATCCTCGACGTCGGCTCGTTCGGCCTGATCGCCGCGATCATCGTCCTGCGCACCGGCGGCATGGAGGCCACCGTCCTGCAGCACGCCTTCAACAACATCATGATCTTCGTGCTGCAGGCGCCCGGGTGGTCGAAGATCGACCTCGACTCCTCGAACAGCACGCCGGAGAGCTTCGTCTTCTCGTTCGCGACGTCGCTCGTCTTCTGGGGCCTGATCGAGCTCCTCGCGTCGTGGCGGAAGCTCGATCGTCGCTTCCCGGGACACGAGGCACCCCGTTTCCGCGGTCCGGTCCCGGTCTGGGCAGGGGGTCGGCAGTGGACCCGGCCGGGAGGCACGGGCTGGGCGGTCACGCCGGCTCGCGGTCCCGAGACGGACCGGACGACGACCGTGGCCGGTGCGTCCGCCGCTGCGCCTGTGGACGAGGCGGTGGGTGTCGCCCCGCGCTCGTAGGCTGGGTGCATGAGCACGACGACCACGACCTCGCCGTCGCGGGCTGCCGCGCTCGACGTCCTGCACCGTGTGTGGGGCTACGACGCCTTCCGCGGGCAGCAGGCCGCGATCATCGACCAGGTGGTGTCGGGCGGCGACGCGCTCGTGCTCATGCCGACCGGTGGCGGCAAGTCGCTCTGCTACCAGGTGCCCGCGCTCGTCCGCGACGGCGTCGGGGTGGTCGTGTCGCCGCTCATCGCCCTCATGCAGGACCAGGTCGATGCCCTCGCCGCGAACGGCGTGCGCGCCGCCTTCCTCAACTCCACACAGGGCCCCGACGAGCGTTCCCGGGTCGAGCGGGCGGTCGTCTCCGGCCAGGTCGACATGCTCTACCTCGCGCCCGAGCGGCTGCGGCTCGAGTCCACGCGCTCCCTGCTCGACCGCGCGCGCATCGCCCTGTTCGCCATCGACGAGGCACACTGCGTCGCCCAGTGGGGGCACGACTTCCGGCCGGACTACCTCGAGCTGAGCGTGCTGCACGAGCGGTGGCCGACGGTGCCGCGCATCGCCCTCACCGCGACGGCGACCCCGCAGACCCACCGCGAGATCTCCGGCCGACTCGGGCTCGACGACGCCGCGCACTTCGTCGCTGACTTCGACCGGCCGAACATCCAGTACCGCATCGAGCCGAAGACCGGCGCGCTGCAGCAGCTCCTGACCTTCATCAAGACCGAGCACAGCGGGGACGCCGGCATCGTCTACTGCCTGTCGCGGAACTCGGTCGAGCGCACCGCGGCGGCGCTCGCCGACCAGGGGATCCCGGCGCTGCCGTACCACGCCGGGCTCGACGCGAAGGTCCGCGAGCGCAACCAGTCGACCTTCCTGCGCGAGGACGGCGTCGTCATGGTCGCCACGATCGCGTTCGGCATGGGCATCGACAAGCCCGACGTCCGGTTCGTGGCGCACCTCGACCTGCCGAAGTCGGTCGAGGGGTACTACCAGGAGACCGGCCGCGCGGGCCGCGACGGACTGCCGTCGACGGCCTGGCTCGCGTACGGGCTGAACGACGTCGTGCAGCAGCGCCGCATGATCGACCAGTCCGAGGGCGACGCGGCGCACCGGCGACAGCTCAGCGCCCACCTCGACGCCATGCTCGCGCTCTGCGAGACGATCGAGTGCCGCCGTGTCCGGTTGCTCGCGTACTTCGGGCAGGAGTCGACGGCGTGCGGCAACTGCGACACGTGCATCGCGCCGCCCGAGCCGTGGGACGGCACGGTGCCCGCGCAGAAGTTCCTGTCGACGGTGGTGCGCCTCGAGCGTGAGCGCGGCCAGCGGTACGGCGTCGCGCACCTGGTGGACATCCTGGTCGGCAAGCAGTCGCCGCGCGTGCAGGAGCTCCGACACGACTCGCTCGCCACGTTCGGCATCGGCAACGACCTGGGCGAGGGGGAGTGGCGCGCCGTCGCGCGGCAGCTGCTGGCGCAGGGCTACGCCGCGGTGTCCGGCGACGGCTTCGGCACGGTGGTCCTCAGCCCGACGAGCGCCGAGGTGCTGAGCGGCCGGACGCGCGTGCTGATGCGCCGTGACCCGGTCAAGGCCCCGCGGACCTCCCGAGCCCGACGCCAGGCGGTCACGGACGTGCCGCAGGAGGCGATGGGGTTGTTCGAGGCGCTGCGTGCATGGCGTGCCGCGCAGGCCCGCGAGCAGGGGGTCCCGGCGTACGTGGTGTTCAACGACGCGACGCTGCGCGGGATCGCCGCGGTGAAGCCCGCGGACGAGGACGCCCTGAGCGAGATCTCCGGCATCGGTGGGGCGAAGCTCGAGCGCTACGGACGAGCCGTCCTCGACGTCGTCGCCGCGCACGGCTGACCGCTCCCGCAGCGGGCGCCCGCGGCAGTCACCGCAGACGCATTCCGCAGTCGGAATGTGGTCCCGACGGCGCTCACTACACTCGGAACCTCCCACGACGAGGAGGCCCGGTGCCCGGTACGACGAAGTTCGCCACCACGATGAGCCGCGCGGTGGTGACACCGCTCGCGCGTCTCGTCTGGCGTCCGCGCATCGTCGGGCGGAAGAACGTCCCCAGGCACGGGCCGGTCATCCTCGCAAGCAACCACCGCTCGTTCATCGACTCCCCGGCGATCACGCTGATGGCGCCTCGCAAGGTGTCGTTCCTGGCGAAGCAGGAGTACTTCACCGGCACCGGGCTGCGCGGCGCGGTCTCGCGGGCGTTCTTCGGCGGCATCGGTGCCATCGGCGTCGAACGCGGGGCCGGAGCGGCGGCGCAGCACGCCCTCGACCTCGGGCTCGAGCGACTGCAGGCGGGCGAAGCCTTCGCGATCTACCCGGAGGGCACCCGGTCCCTCGACGGTCGGCTCTACCGGGGTCGGACCGGCGTGGCGTGGCTGGCGTTGACGAGCGGGGCACCGGTCGTGCCGGTCGCGCTCACCGGCACGGAGGACGTGCAGCCCGTCGGGTCACGGCTGCCGAGGCTGGCCCGCGTCACCATCGAGTTCGGTGCGCCGATGGACCTGTCCCACTTCGGCGAGGCATCGTCCGGACGGGCCCGGCGACACGCGACGGACGCCGTGATGGAGGCGATCCAGGCGCTCAGCGGGCAGGAGCCCGCGAACGCCTACAACAACCCGCCGTCGACGATCGTCGAGCGGGTGAAGCAGGTGCTCCGGCGTGACGACCCGACACAGGCGGTCGAACCGGACTGATCTCACACGCGCTATTGCACATTCTGCATATCAGTGGTTGAATCGTGCTCGTGCCCGAGGCACGAGCCTCGGACCGCCCAGGACGGACCGATCCACCACTGACCGGAAGGCAAGCAGCATGTCCTCCACGCCCCTCTTCGACTCGATCTCGCAGCGCGCGCACCACGGTGCCGCGGCAGCCTCGGCAGCGGCCCGAGCCGAGACGCCGTCGCACGGCCAGACCCCGATGCAGCCCCCCGCGGTGGAACAGTCGTCGCGGTCCCGGATGACCCCGCCGGCCCCCGCAGCGGCCGTCTCGGTGACCGCCGCACGGACCCGGGTCGTCCCCGCGCCCACCTCGCCGCTGACCGCCCCGGTGCCCCCGATGCGCTCCGCCCTCGTGCCGGCCGCCCTGGTCGCCGCCATCGACGAGATCCCGCAGCGGGTCGGTTCCGCGCTCCCGAACGAGGTCGTCGTGACGCCCGACCAGCTCGCCCTGGTCGAGGCGGTGACGGACGCGATCACCCGCGCGGTGGTCGATGCCGTCGTCTGCGAGCTCGAGCGGATCACCCGCGACGGCGTGGTCCGCGGCTGAGTCGGCGGACACCGACGGCACCGGCGGAGGACGTCGGAGCGACGGAACGCCCGATCACGACGCGACCCGGCGCGACACGACCTCCGTCACGGTACGACCACCGACCCGACCTCCGTCACGACACGACCACCGACACGACCACCGACACGACACGACCCCCGACACGATGACCCCGACCGACAGCGCTCGCGTCGCGACCGCGACACAACCCTCAGCGACATCGCCGATCCGCCCCCGCGGAGCGGCCCGCCGGGCGGCGAACGCCTCCGTCGCACGGCCCGTCGGCGTCGGCCACCAGACCACCGGGGCGGCGGTCCCCCCTGCCGCCGCCCCGGTGCCCA
>CAJYIG010000384.1 GCA_913774725.1 uncultured Curtobacterium sp.
CCGGTGTCGCGAGGGTGAACGCGGCCGCGTAGACCCCGGCCTCGTGAGCGGACACGGAGACCTGTGCCGCGATCATCGTGAGCTGCAGCAGCCCGTTCGACGTCGTGACGGCCAGGACGTTCCACGCCGCGAACGCGAGCAGTCCGGCGGTCGGCTCGGCGGGCGTCCCGGGTTCGTCGATCCGGTTCCCCCGCGGCCAGCAGGCGATCGCGAACACGGTGTACCCGATCGCCAGCGGCAACAGCACGAGCGGCTCGAGCCGTGCGACGCACGCCGCGACGAGCAACCCGAGGGCGAGCAGGCTCGTGACCGTGTCCCAGAGTGCGACGCGGGGCGCCCGGTCGTACCCGAGCTGGGCGCCGCGGGCGTAGCAGTACAGGCCGTACCCGACGACGACCCCGACGCCGCCGACGACCATCCCCGGGCTGGCACCCCAGGCCAGGGCGACGGGCACGGTCACGGCGGCGAGCACGACGCTCGACACCGCCATCGAGGCCCCGAGCAGCCGGTTGACCGCGGTGTCCGACCGACGGCCGCGCAGCGCGATCGCGAGCACGCGCGACGCGGTGTTGCCCGCGGCGTTCGGCCAGAGCAGCGCGGTGAAGACCGACAGCGACAGCAGCGCGGTGGTCTGCCCGAGGGTCTCGGTGCCGAACACCCGTCCGACGACGACGGTGACGAGCAGCTTCGCGAGTCCCTGCACCCCGATGCCGACGGTGGCGAGCAGGGCCGACGACGCGACGCGCCCGTGCCCGTGCCCGCGCGTGTGCCCGCTCACCGCGCCAGCGCCTGTTCGACCCAGCCCCGCCGGTGCGCCCGCACCCCGAGGGTCACCGCCCGGACTCCGATGTAGCCGAGGGCGAAGGCAGCCCAGAGCCCCGCGAGCGTCCCGCCGACCCAGAGCAGCAGCGGCAGGTAGACGACCAGGTTCACGAGCCCCGCCAGGGCCAGGTAGCGCGCGTCCCCGGCGCCGATGAGCACGCCGTCGAGCACGAAGACGTACCCGGCGACCGGCATCCCGACGGCGATGAGCACGAGCACGAGCGGCAGGGCCGAGCGCACCGCGGCCGAGTCGGAGAAGACCGGACCGAGCACCCCGCTGACGAGCACCACGGGCACGCCGAGGACCACACCGCCGCCGATGCCGAGCACCACGAGCCGCCGGGTCACCAGCCGTACCCGGTCGGGATCGCGCGCGCCGAGGCCGTGGCCGACCAGCGCCTGGCCCGCGATCGCCAGGGCGTCGAGGGCGAAGGCCAACGTCGAGAACACCGTGAGGCCGACCTGGGTCGTCGCCAGGCCGGTCGTGCCGAGCCCCGAGGCGGCCGCGACGGTCGCGAGCATCGCCACGCGCAACGACGCCGTGCGGAGGAAGAGCCAGGCGCCGGAGCGGAGCGCCCGGACCACGCCCGACGCCCCGGGCCGCAGCGGTGCACCCGACGCCCGGGCGGCCCGGACGGCGATGACGACGTACACGACGGCCATCGCCCACTGCACGATCACGGTGCCGGCCGCAGACCCCTCGACGCCCCAGCCCGCGCCGTAGATCAGCGCGGCGTTGAGCAGCCCGTTCGCCACGAAGCCGATCGTCGCGACGACCAGCGGCGTCCTGGTGTCCTGCAGTCCGCGCAGCAGCCCGGTCGAGGCGGTCACGACGAGGATCCCGGGGAGTCCGACCAACGAAACGGTCAGGTACGCGGTCGCGGCGGCCGAGACCTCCGCCGAGGCGCCGAACAGGTCGACGAGCGGTCCGGCGAGCGGCCACCCGACCAGTGCGAGCACCACTCCGAGCCCGAGCGCGAGCCACATCCCGTCGATGCCGGCGTGCACCGCACCCCGACGGTCACCCCCGCCCAGGGCGCGCGCCACCGCGGGCGTCGTCGAGTAGGCCAGGAACACGAGCAGGCCCGTGACCGTCTGCAGCACGACGCTCGCCAGGCCCACGGCTGCCAGCGCCGTCGCCCCGAGGTGCCCGACGAGCGCGGTGTCGGTGAGCAGGAACAGCGGCTCGACGACGAGCGCGCCGAGGGCCGGCAGCGCCAGCCGGACGATGTCCCGGTCGACCGATCGACGCTCGGTCATCGCTGCGGGCGAGGTCGGTCGGGGCACCGGACCATCCTGCCGGAGTCCGAGCAGCACCGGCTCGTCCCGCCGTCGGTACGCTGCGGCCGTGGACCTCCTCGCCCTCGCGCCCGGCGCCGTCGGGATCGCGCTGAGTCCGCTCCCGGTCGCGTCCGTGGTCTTCCTGCTCGGGCACCGCCGCGGGTACGCGCCGGCGATCGCCTGCACCGCGGGGTGGGTCGTCGCCGTTTCCGCGGCCCTCGTCCTGGCGGTCGTGGTGGGGGAGCGGCTCCCCGTGCAGACGGCTGGCGGTTCGTCGGTCCAGGCGATCGTCGCCCTGGTCGCCGGCGTGGTGCTCGCCGCGCTCGCGGTCTGGCAGTGGCGGACCCGCCGCCTGCCGGTCGGCTCCCCGTCGAGCACCCGCTGGGCGGACGCGGTCGAGCGGGTCGGTCCGGTGCACGGCTTCGGGCTCGGGGTGCTGCTGTTCTGCAACCCGAAGGCTCTCGTCCTCGCCCTGACCGCGGGGCTCGCGTTCGGGGACGCAGGACCCGGCCCCGGCGAGGCACTGGCGGCCGGTGCGGCCTTCGTCGTGGTCGCTGCATCGACGACGGTGCTGCCCGTGGTCCTGGTGCTCGCTGCCGGTCCACGAGCCCACCGGCCCCTCGCCGCGATGCGTGCGGGGATCGCCCGGTGGGGCTCCGTCGGTCTGGTCGCGGTGCTCGCCGTCCTGGCGGTGGTCCAGCTCACGGTGGGCCTCGTCGGCCTCCGCTGACGCAGGCCGGGGCGGGCCAGCGTGGCGACCGGGACGCGACGGACGGGAGGCCCGTGGCGACGTCGCCACGAGCCTCCCGTCCGGTGGTCCCGCGTCTCAGTCCGCGCGCGGCTCTGCCGGGATCGCCCCGGTGGCAGCGCGTGCCTCGTCCGACGCTGGCGGTGTCGCCGGATCGGTCCCGCGCGCCCGACCGACCAGATCCATCAGGTGGTACACGACGATCGCGGCGACCGTCCCCACGATGATCCCGCCGAAGGTCGCGCCCCCGAACGAGAACGTGAAGTCGGCGATGCCCATGATGAGCGCGATGCCGGCGGTCAGCTGGTTCTTCGGCTTGGCGAAGTCGACGCGGTTCTCGACCCAGATGCGGATGCCGATGACACCGATCAGGCCGTAGAGCGCGGTGGTCGCACCGCCGAGCACCCCGGCCGGCACCGAGGAGATGACCATCCCGACCTTCGGCGACAGGCCCAGCAGGATCGCGACGATCGCGGCGACCCAGTACGCGGCCGTCGAGAACACGCGGGTGGCTGCCATCACGCCGATGTTCTCGCCGTAGGTGGTCGTCGCGGAGCCACCGCCGGCGCCGGCGAGCACGGTCGAGACGCCGTCGGCGAAGAGCGCGCGACCCGTGAGCGGCGTGAGGTCGCGGCCGGTGAGCTGCCCGACGCCCTTGACGTGTCCGACGTTCTCGGCGACCAGGGCGAGCACGACCGGCACGAAGCCGAGGTAGATCGCGAGCTGGCCCGGGTCGAACGCCGGGGCGGTGAACGTCGGCAGCCCGATCCACGGGGCGGACGCGACCTTCGACAGGTCGACCTGACCCGCGATCAGCGCCGCCACGTAGCCGACGAGCACGCCGATGACGATGGACAGGCGACCGAGCAGCCCCTTGAACAGGACGGTGACCAGGATGATCGCGGCCAGCGTGATCAGCGCGACGACCGGGGCCTTCGTGAAGTTGTCCCGCGCGGCCGGCGCCAGGTTGAAGCCGATCAGGGCGACGATCGCTCCCGACACCACCGGGGGCATCAGGCGGTCGATCCACCCGGCGCCCGCCAGGTGCACGATCGCACCGACCAGGGCCAGCAGGACGCCGACCACGATGATCCCGGACAGCGCGAGCGGGATCCCGCCGATCTTCGTCGCGGCGCCGATCGGGGCGAGGAACGCGAACGACGAGCCGAGGTAGCTCGGCAGGCGGTTGCCGGTGATCAGCAGGAAGAGGATCGTGCCGATGCCGCTGAACAACAGGGTGGTCGACGGCGGGAACCCCGTGATGAGCGGAACGAGGAAGGTGGCGCCGAACATCGCCACGACGTGCTGGACGCCGAGCCCGATGGTGCGGCCCCAGGAGAGGCGCTCGTCCGGCGCCACGATCGTTGAGGAGGAGACGGTCGCGCCGTCACCGTGCAGCTTCCAGCCGAGTCCCATGGCAGCACCGTAGCGGCTGCCGTCCGATCCAGCCGTCCGTGGGACGCTGGCTGTGGGGAACACGCCAACTCCGGAGAGGAACGCACCACTGCACACGACACGCTCCCGACGCGCCAGCACACGGCTCGCGGCCCGGTCGGCGACGCGACCCTGGATCGACCTGGTGGTCGTCGCCGCCGTCGTCTTCGTGGTGGCCGCGTCCGTCGCACGGGCCTTCACCTACCCACCGTTGGACGGCGGCGACGAGCCCGCACACCTCGACTACGTCCTGTCGGTGTGGCACGCGCACCTGCCGGTCTTCGAGGAGGGCATCACGTACCACGCCCCGTTCGGCGGCACGACACCGGTGCAGTGGGTGGCGCAGCACCCGCCGCTGTACTACCTCGTCCTGGCCCCGGTCGTGGGGCCCCTGTTCGACAGCGGGGACGCGCTGGCCGCTGTGCTGGCCGGACGGGTGATGAGCGCTGCGATGGCCGGCGGTGTGGTCCTCGCGTCGGCGTGGGCCGCCTGGCGGTGCTTCCCCACCGCCCGCCTGCTGCCGGGCGCGGTCGCCGTCGTCACGGCCTTCGCCGGCATGCTCGTCCAACAGGGTGGGTCGATCTACAACGACGTCCTCTTCGTGCTGTTCTCGGTGCTCGCCTGCGGGATCGCCGGCGCGGCGCTGCGGACCGGTGTGACGACCAGGCTCCTGGTCGGCGCCGCGATCGTCGGCGCCGGGGGCATGACCACCCGCCTGTCCTTCGCACTCTGGCTCGTCGCCCTGGTCGTCGCGCTGGCGGTCGCCCGCACGGTGCGGATCGGCAGGCTCACCGGTGTGCCGGCACGGCTGTTCGCAGCCGCCACCCCCGTCGTCACCGCCGCGCTCGCGTCGGGGTGGTTCTGGGTCCGCAACCAGCAGCTGACCGGGTCGTTCAGCGGCCGGCAGGCGGACTGGGGGATCGAGAACATGGGGCGCGTCGTGCGCCCCAGGGCGGAGGTCGCGACGGACCCGGACTTCTGGACCGGACTGTTCGGGATCTACCGGGGCGTCCTGGACCCGGCCGAGCCGCTCCAACTCGTGCAGTGGGTGCTCATGATCCTCCCGATGGCCCTGGCGGGTGTCGTCGGGACCTGGGCGGTCGGACGTCGGGCCGTCGGGCGGTCCCGCACCGTGCCAGCGACCGCCGGACGGCGACGTGACCGGACGTCGACGACGCTGATCGTGCTGATGTTCCTCACGGTCGCCGCGATCCTGACCGTCGTCGAGATCGACTACGTCCACGGGGGTGGCGCGCCCAACACCCGCTACTCGCTGACCATCCTGCCGATCATCACCATCGTGATGAGCGCCGGGCTCACCGCCCTGCCACGACTGTTCCCGGTGCTGCTCACCGCGTGGGTCCTGCTGGCCTGGGTGCCCT
>CAJYIG010000385.1 GCA_913774725.1 uncultured Curtobacterium sp.
CGTGGTCGACGACGCGGACGAGGCGGCGGCTGCCGCACCGTCCGCCGTCGTGGTGTCGGTGAGGTCGGTGGGGACGAGCAGCGCGACCGGCAGGTCGGCGAGCAGTTCCGCGAGCGCGATGCCGCGCGACGCCGGGAACCGCCGACCGGTGAGCAGGTCGACCCGGTCGAGCGGCACCGGGTGCACCAGGGTGTCGCCCCAGCCCCCGACCCGTTCGAGCCCGACGGGCAGGCGGGTCGCGACGGTCACGGCACCGCCGCGGTCGAACGCCAGCACGTGGTCGGCTGCGCTCCCCGAGGCCTCGAGCCCCAGGTAGCGGGTGAACAGCTCGGGGTGGTCACGGCGCAGGCGCAGGGCGCGGCTGACCACGAGGGTCTTCACGGCACCGTCGAGCCCGATGGCCGGCAGGTGCTCCGGGCCGTCGTCCTCGGGGCCGTCGAGCCCGGCGAGCACGTGTCGGAGTTCTGTGTAGTCGACCGGTCGACGGTTGTCCGGGTCGACGAGCGAGCGGTCCCAGCCCTCGGTGCCCTGGTAGACGTCCGGCACGCCGGGCATCGTGAGCTGCACGAGCTTCTGCGCGACGCCGTTCGACCAGCCGGCGGCGTCCACCACCCGGTCGAGCTCGTCGAGCACCGCCACGACCTCGGGGTCGTCGAACGACGCGTCGACCAGGGCGTGCATCTGGCGCTCGAACGCCTCGTCCGGCTCGGTCCACGTCGTGCTGTCGCCGGCTTCGCGTGAGGCCTTCTCGGCGTAGGCGTGCAGGCGCTCGCGGCTGGCGGGCCGCGCACCGACGATCGCCTGCCAGAGCAGGTCGGCGAACACGGCGTCGTCGAGCGGCGCGAGCGACTGCAGGCGCTCGAGTGCAGCGGTCCACTCGGAGCCCAGCTCGGCCAGCACCGTGATGCGGGCGCGGGTGTCCTCGCTGCGCTTGGTGTCGTGCGTGGTGAGCGTGGTCATGGTGTGCGGCCAACTGCCCTGGCGGTCGCGCTGTGCCTGGTGGAAGTCCTCGACGGACACGGCGAACAGGCTCGGGTCCGCGCCGACCTCGCTCAGGGTGGTGAGGCGCGACGTGCGGTAGAACGCGGTGTCCTCGACGCCCTTCGCCATCACCATGCCCGACGTCTGCTGCAGCCGGACGGCCGCCGCGTGACCCGGGTCGACGAGCGCCGGAGCGATGCGGTCGATCACGTCGTCGAGGTCCGGACGGGCCTCGGCTGCGCGCTCGAGGGCGTCGATGAGGTGGTGGACGCCCTCGGGCAGGTACGTCCGGTAGACCTCGAACGAGGCGACGATCTCGGCGACCGCGTCGACGATCCGGTCCTCGGGCACATCGGGCGCCACCGGGGCGAGGAGCCGGGCGAGCCGACGGACCTCGCTGCCGAGGATGCCGTCGGCGATCCCACGTCGGGTGTCGTGCGTGAGCTGCTGCCAGTCGGTCGGCTCGGCGCCGGAGGCGGCCGTGAGCGGCTGTTCGCCGGCGGGGTCGACGAACACCCGGTCGACCACCGCGAGGGCGTCGTAGCCGGTGGTGCCGTCGACGGGCCACGACGACGGGAGCTGCTCGCCCGGTTCGAGGATCTTCTCGACGAGCGTGTACGCACCGCCGGTCAGCTCGTGCAGGTCCTGCAGGTACCCGGCGGGGTCGTACAGGCCGTCCGGGTGGTCGATGCGCAGGCCGTCCACGAGCCCGTCGCGGAACCATCCGCCGATCGTGGCGTGCGAGGACGCGAACACCTCGGGCTCCTCGACCCGGATGGCGGCGAGGGTGTTCACGGCGAAGAACCGGCGGTAGTTCAGGTCGTGGTCGGCACGCTTCCAGTGCACGAACTCGTAGTGCTGGCGGGCGTGCACGGTCTCGACGTCGTCGCCGTCGTGCACGGTGCCCTCGGCGGTCGGGTAGGCGGTCTCACCGACGTACAGCCGATCGTCCCGGAGCTCGACCGCGTCGAGCAGCCGGTCGTCGAGCACCGGGATGCGGATGCGACCGTCGCCGGCCTGCCAGTCGACGTCGAAGGCCCAGGCGACGGGGGAGCCCTGGCCGGACTCGAGCAGCGACCACCACCAGGGGTTCGCCTCGGGGGTGGCGACGCCGACGTGGTTCGGCACGATGTCGACGAGCACGCCCAGCCCGGCGGCGTGCGCGGCCTCGGCGAGCGCCCGGAGCGCGGCGTCGCCGCCACGCTCGGTGTCGACGTGCGAGTGGTCGACGACGTCGTAACCGTGCTGGGACCCGGGTTCGGCCTGCAGCACGGGGGAGAGGTAGACCCAGTCCGCACCGAGGGTGCGGATGTGGTCGACCACGCCCTGGGCGGTAGCGAGGTCGAAGTCGGCGGTGACCTGCAGCCGGTAGGTGGACGTGGGGACGCGGCGAGCGCTCACGCGGTGGCTCCTGTGGGTTCGGGTTCGGTGTCGGGCGAGTCGGTGTCGGGGGAGTCGGTGTCGGGCGAGTCGGTGGCGGGGGAGTCTGTGTCGGGCGAGTCTGGGCCCGCGGCGTGTGCGGACGGGGAGGACTGGGCCGCGTCGGATCCGGGATCGGTCGCGGACGCGGCGGTCGATGCCGCAGGGTTGGTCGGGGTGGACTGCCGCCCGCCCTCGACTGACTCGACCTCGGTGGTGGTGACCTCGTGGTCGGGCTCCGCGCGGAGCACGATCATCGACCGCGCCGGCACGTCGAGCGGGGTCCCCGCGTCGAGCACGGTCTCGCGCGCCCCGGGTTCGGCCGTGTCGATCCGCACGGTCCACCCGGGGGAGTACTCCTCGGGCGGCAGCGTGAACGTCACGACGTCGTCGTGGGCGTTGTAGTAGGTCAGGAACGCCACGTCGGTGACGCGCTCGCCCCAGCGGTCGCGCCCGCGGATGCCCTCGCCGTTCAGGTACATGCCGACGCTCTTGCCGAAGCCGGAGTCCCAGTCCTCCGGGTCCATCGCGTCGCCGGAGGGGGTCAGCCACACGACGTCGGGCAGCGGTTCGCCCTCGCCCCGGCGCACCGGGCGGCCGTTGAAGTAGCGGGTGCGGCGGAAGGTCGGGTGGTCGTGCCGCAGCTTCACGACGTCGGCGGTGAACTGCACGAGTTCGTCGTCGGCGTGCTCCCAGTCGATCCAGCTGATCGCGGAGTCCTGCGCGTACACGTTGTTGTTGCCGTGCTGCGTCCGGCCGAGCTCGTCGCCGTGGGCGATCATCGGTACACCCTGGCTGAGCAGCAGCGTGGCGAGGAAGTTCCGCCGACGCTGGAGCCGGAGCGCCGCGACGTCCGGGTCGTCCGTCGGTCCCTCGACCCCGGAGTTCCACGACCGGTTGTGGCTCTCGCCGTCGTTGTTGTCCTCGCCGTTGGCCTCGTTGTGCTTCTCGTTGTAGGCGACGAGGTCGTACAGCGTGAAGCCGTCGTGCGCGGTGATGAAGTTGATGCTGGCCTTGGGCGTCCGGCCGTCGTGCTCGTACAGGTCCGCCGACCCGGAGATGCGCGAGGCGAACTCACCGAGGGTCGAGGGCTCGCCCCGCCAGAAGTCGCGCACCGTGTCGCGGTACTTGCCGTTCCACTCCGACCACTGCGGCGGGAAGTTGCCGACCTGGTACCCGCCGGGGCCGACGTCCCACGGCTCGGCGATGAGCTTCACCTGCGACACGATCGGGTCCTGCTGCACCAGTTCGAAGAAGGCCGCGAGTCGGTCGACCTCGTAGAACTCGCGGGCGAGCGCCGCGGCGAGGTCGAAGCGGAACCCGTCGACGTGCATCTCGGTGACCCAGTAGCGCAGGGAGTCCATGATGAGCTGCAGCGAGTGCGGGTGGCCGACGTTGAGCGAGTTGCCCGTGCCGGTCGTGTCCATGTAGTACCGCTTGTCGTCCTCGACCAGGCGGTAGTAGGCGGCGTTGTCGATGCCGCGGAACGACAGGGTGGGGCCGAGGTGGTTGCCCTCTGCCGTGTGGTTGTAGACGACGTCGAGGACCACCTCGATGCCCGCGCGGTGGAGTTCGCGGACCATCGCCTTGAACTCCTGCACCTGCTGCCCGCGGTCGCCGGAGGACGAGTAGTGCGAGTGCGGGGCGAAGAACCCGATGGTGTTGTAGCCCCAGTAGTTCGACAGCCCCTTCTCCTGCAGCGTCGAGTCGTTGACGAACTGGTGCACGGGCATGAGCTCGAGCGTCGTGATCCCGAGCCGCTTGAGGTGCTCGATGACCGCCGGGTGCGCGACGCCGGCGTAGGTACCGCGCTGCTCCTCGGGCACGTCCGGGTGCGTCTCGGTGAGGCCCTTGACGTGCGCCTCGTAGATCACCGTCTCGCCGTACGGGATCCGGGGAGCCCGGTCGCCCTGCCAGTCGAAGAACGGGTTGATGACGACGCCCTTCATCATGTGGGACGCCGAGTCCTGGTCGTCGGTCGAGTCCGGGTCGCCGAACGTGTACGAGAACAGCGCCTGGTCCCAGTCGATGTCGCCGCTCGTCGCCTTGGCGTACGGGTCGAGCAGCAGCTTGTTCGGGTTGCCGCGCAGCCCGTTGGCCGGGTCGTACGGGGCGTGCACGCGGAAGCCGTACTCCTGCCCAGGGGCGACGTTGGGCAGGTACGCGTGCCAGACGTGGGCGTCCACCTCGACCAGGTCGACGCACTCCTCGTTCCCCGCGTCGTCGAAGAGGCACAGTTCCACACGGTCGGCGACCTCGCTGAACAGGGCGAAGTTCGTGCCGCTGCCGTCGTAGGTCGCCCCGAGGGGGTACGGGTTGCCGGGCCAGGTGTGCAAACGGTCCTCCAGGTCTGGGTTTCGTCAACATATCGGCGCCAGCCTCCGGCGTCCGCAGACAAGCCACAGCCGTGGACACCGCGGGCTCGACCCCGCCCTGTGGAGGAACCGCCGAGTAGCCTCGCGCGCATGGCCAACATCGTGAGTCAGATCGCAGACAAGGTGCGCCCGGTGGGCGTCTCGACGAACTACGGGGAGCCGGTCGAGGTCGGCGACCAGACCCTGATCCCGGTGTCGATCGGCTGGTTCGGCTTCGGCGCCGGCGGCGACGACGAGAACGGCGGTGGCGGCGGTGGCGGCGCATCGATCCCCGTCGGCGCCTACGTGCGCCGCCCGGGGCAGGACCTGCAGTTCGAGCCCAACCTCGTCTCGCTGCTCGCGGTGAGCATCCCCACCATCTGGGTGACCGGCAAGGCCCTGAGCAAGGTGATCCGCGCCCTGAAGAAGTGACCCACCGGACGGGAGGCCCGTGGCGACGCCGCCACGGGCCTCCCGTCCGTCACGTGGGGGCATTACGGGACGTGACCGCGTCTAGACTGCTGCCACACACACGGGAGTCCGGGACCGCCGGGCTGAGAGGGAGCGAACGGCGCTCCGACCGTCGAACCTGATCCGGGTCATGCCGGCGCAGGGAGGAGTCAGCAACCATGCCTGCAACCACGCAGTCCGCAGTACCGTCCACCGCCCCGAAGCGCTCGCTGCGCTGGCGCGTCGTCGACATCGTCGTCGCCAGCGTCCTCGCCGTCGCGATCGGTGTCGTCTTCAAGCTCTGGGAGTTCGGCTACGAGCCGATCAGTGCCGTCGCCGGCCTGGTCCTGCCGGGCACCCAGGCGCTCTTCGGCGGGGTCTGGCTGCTCGCCGGACCGGTCGTCGCGATCGTCGTCCGGAAGCCCGGCGCCGCGCTCTACGCCGAGATGGTCGCCGCCAGCGTCGAGGCGCTGCTCGGCACCCAGTGGGGGTGGCTGACGCTCGAGGCCGGTCTGGTGCAGGGCCTCGGTGCCGAGCTCGTGCTCGCACTGTTCCTGTACCGGGCGTACCGACTGCCGGTCGTCGTGCTCGCCGGTGCCGCCGCCGGCCTCGCCCTCGGCATCAACGACACGGTGCTCTGGTACCCGGGGCTCGACGCGGCCTTCAAGACCGTCTACGTCGTGTCCGCCGTGGTGTCCGGCGCCGTGATCGCCGGACTCGGCTCGTGGCTGCTCGTGCGGGCGCTCGCCGCGACCGGTGTGCTCTCCTCGTTCGCAGCGGGGCGTGAGCACGCCCGACGGTCGCAGGACTCGCGGACGACCTCGGCGGACGCGGTGGCCACCGACACCACGACGCCTGCCGCCGAGCAGGCCGAGCGCGGGTCCCGCGCCGCCCGGTGACGACCGTGTCGTCCTCGGGGGCGGCGCGCGTCGCCTTCCGTGACTGGGGTTGGCGGTACGCCGGGCGGGACGCCTGGGCGGTCCGTGGCCTGGACCTCGTCGTCGAGCCAGGCGAGCGCGTCGCGGTCGTCGGTCCCTCGGGCGCCGGCAAGTCGACGGTGCTCCGCGCGGTGGCGGCGGTCCTGGCCGACGAGCCCGACCCCGACGACGACACCGCGGCCGCCGTGCAGGGCTCGGTCCTGGTCGACGACGCCGACCCCCGCGCGGTCCGCGGGCGCGTCGGCCTCGTCATGCAGGACCCGGAGGCCCACACGGTGATGTCGCGGATCGGCGACGACGTCGCGTTCGGGTGCGAGAACACCGGGGTGCCCCGAGCCGAGACCTGGGAACGGGTCCGGCACGCGCTCGGGGTCGTCGGACTCGACCTGCCGCTCGACCGGTCCACGAGCCGACTCTCCGGCGGGCAGCGGCAGCGTCTGGCGCTCGCGGGGGTGCTCGCGATGCGTCCGGGCGTGCTCGTGCTCGACGAGCCCTGCGCCAACCTCGATCCCGAGGGGGTGGCGCAGGTCCACAGCGCCGTCCGGGCACTGCTCGACACCACCGGCGCGACCATGCTCGTGGTCGAGCACCGGATCGGCACCTGGCTCGACCTGGTCGATCGCCTCGTGCTGCTCGAGCCGGGCGGCGGTGTCGTGGCGGACGGTGCTCCGGCGACGGTGCTCGCCGAGCACGGGGCTGCCCTGACCGCGGCCGGCGTCTGGGTGCCGGGCGCCGGACCGGCCCGGGGCTCGTCCCGAGCGGGCGGCGGTCCGTCGCGCGAGGGTGGTGCGACGCCAGGGGGTGGTGGGACGTCGCGAGGGGGCGGCGCTCCGTCCCGATCGGACGTCCATCCGTCGCGGGCGGACCTCCGTCCGTCGCGAGCGGACCTCCGTCTGTCGCGGGCGGGCGGAACCGCACCGGGTGCACCGCCCACCGATGGCACGTTCCGCCCCTTCGACGGGGGAGCGGTGCTGCTCGAGGCACTGCGACTCGCGACCGCGCGCGGGAGCATCCTCCGACGCACCGGCGGCACCCGCGTCGGCAGCGACATCGACCTCGGGGTGCGGCGCGGCCGGGTCCTCGCGGTCACCGGACCGAACGGCGTCGGCAAGTCGACGCTCGGCCTCACCCTCGCGGGACTCCTGCGACCCGCGGGCGGCACGCTCCGGGCGACGCCGGCGTTGGCCGGGGACGCCGGTGCCGAGCCGCACCGCTGGACGAGTCGACAGCTCGCGTCCCGGATCGGCACGGTGTTCCAGGACCCCGGACACCAGTTCTTCGCACGGAGCGTCCGCGAGGAGCTCGCCGCCGGTCCGCGCGCGCTCGGCCTGCCGGACGCGGACGAACGGGTGGAGGACCTCCTCGACCGGTTCGGGTTGCGGCACCTCGCCGACGCCAACCCGTTCACGCTGTCCGGTGGCGAGCAGCGGCGGCTCGCGATCGGCGCCGTCGTCGCCTCGAGGCCGCCGGTGGTCGTGCTGGATGAGCCGACCTCGGGGCAGGACCGCGCGACCTGGCAGGCCGTGGTCGACCTGCTCGGGGCGACGGCGGACGCGGGGACGGCGCTCGTCGTGGTGACCCACGACCGTGACCTCGTCCGCGCGCTCGACGCGGACGAGGTCGTGCTCGCCGCAGACGGCGCGCACCCCGCGTCGACGACGAGCGGCGGCGACGAGGCGTCGACGGTCGCTCGGGCCGAAACCGGGACGAGCGGTGGCGGCGACGAGTCGTCGGCGGACGCGCGGGCCGACACGGCGGACGGTGCTGACCTGACCCGACCGACCACGGAGGTGCCCCGGTGACCACCGCGACCACGCAGGCCGACGGGGGCGGCCGAGCCGCGCCTTCCGGCCGGACCCGACGCGGGATCGCCGGCATCCAACCCGTGGCGGCGATGCTCGGCGTGCTCGCGCTCGGTGTGTGCCTCGTGACGAGCCTCGACGTCGTGTCCGCGACGGTCGCGCTCGCGCTGGAGCTGCTGCTCCTGCCGGTGCTCCGGATCCCACCGCGGACCCTGCTGCTGCGGGCGTCGCCGGTGCTCGTCGCCGTGCCCCTGACGGCGCTGAGCATCGCGCTGTACGGACGGCCCTCCGGGCGGGAGTGGTTCGACCTCGGCTTCGCGCACGTCACCGACGGGTCACTGACGCTCGCGTTGGCGACGGCGCTGCGCGTGCTCGCGGTCGGGCTGCCGGCGGTCCTGCTCTTCGTGGGGGTCGACCCGACCGACCTGGCGGACGGGCTCGCACAGCTGCTGCGGCTGCCGGCGCGGTTCGTGCTCGGGGCCCTGGCCGCGGTCCGGATGACGACCCTGCTCGGCGAGGACTGGCGTCAGCTCGCGATGGCGCGACGAGCGCGGGGGCTCGCCGACCACGGACGTCTGCGCCGCGGTGCGTCGATGGCGTTCGCCCTGCTCGTGCTCGCGCTCCGACGGGCGACGACCCTGGCGGTGGCGATGGAGTCGCGCGGGTTCGGCGCTCCCGGTCCGCGGACGTGGGCGCGGCCGGCACGGTTCGCGGGACCGGAGTGGGCGGTGCTCGCCGTGCTGGTGGGCATCGGGGTCGTGTCGATCGCCGTCGCCGTGGCCCTCGGGAGCTGGCGTGCCTGAGGACGGGCGGCCCGCACCCGTCGTGACCACCGAGGCGGCGGCGCTCGGCGGGTCCACGGCGCTCGGCTCGGCACGCGGTGGACCCGAGACCACCGGCACCACCGGGCCCTCGGCACCCGACGCGGCGCTCGTCGAGGGGCTCGCCGCTGCCGCTGCCGGGGCTGCTGCCGCCACTGGACGTCGGCTCGTCGTCCTGGTCGACGGACGCTCGGGGACCGGCAAGACCACGCTCGGTGATGCCCTCGCGGCACGGCTCGGCGCCGGGGTCGTGCACCTCGACGACGTCTACCCCGGGTGGGACGGGCTGCGGGCGGCCTCCGACGCGGTGGTGTCGGACGTGCTCGGGCCGCCGTCGGGGTACCGGCGGTGGGACTGGGAGCGGTCCGAGCCCACCTCGTGGGTGTCGAT
This sequence comes from uncultured Curtobacterium sp., assembly GCA_913774725.1. Classification (GTDB taxonomy): domain Bacteria; phylum Actinomycetota; class Actinomycetes; order Actinomycetales; family Microbacteriaceae; genus Curtobacterium; species Curtobacterium subtropicum. Next base: position 9,156 of record CAJYIG010000385.1, read on the forward strand.
CGAGCCGGACGCGCCGCTGGTGGTCGAGGGGTGCGGCGCGGTCTCCCGGGCGTCCGCACCGCTCGCGACGCTCCGGGTGTGGCTCGAGGCCGACGACGAGGTCCGACGCGACCGGGCGATCGGCCGCGACGGCGAGGTGTTCGCCCGCGAGTGGGAGCGCTGGGCGGCGCAGGAGCGGGCGTTCATCGCCGCCGAGGAACCGCGTGCGCTCGCCGACGTGGTCGTGCGGACCTAGCCGCGCGTCCGCGCCCGCGCCCGCCCGCGCCCGCCCGCGCCGGTGCCGGCGAGACTCGGGCTCACGGACACTCCTCGCGGCCGGGAGCGCGAGCACGGTCGCTCAGCCCGAGACTCGGCTCCCGACTTCGGCACCGGCACCGGGCGAGCCCCGCCGCGCGTCGCGCACCGGGTCCACCGCGAACACCGCTGCCACCACCGAGAGCACCGCGTACACTCCGAGGTACGCGCACAGGATCCACGGCGAGCCCCCGCCCACCTCGACGAACACCGCCGCGAGCAACGGCGTCAGCCCCACCGAGAAGATCGACCCGATCTGGTACCCGAGGCTCATCCCCGAGTAGCGCCGGCCCGTCGGGAACTGCTCCGCGAACCACGCCGCCTGCGGCCCGTAGATGCTGTCGTGGAACACGCTCATGCCGATCAGCGCCACGAGGGGGAGCAGCACGAGCGGCCCGGCGTCGAGGAACGCGAAGAACGGCCAGATCAGCACCGCGATCCCGACCGCCGACCCGATCGCGAGCGGCCGGCGCCCGACCCGGTCCGACAGCCACCCCCAGAACGGCGTCGACACGAGCGACACCGCCGAGATCACGAGCACCGCCTGCAGGCCCGCGGCCGATCCCTCCTCGCCGCGCTTCGCCCCGAGGTAGGTCAGCGAGTAGGTCGTCAGGATCGAGTACAGCGCCGGCTGCACGAGCCGCAGCCCGGCGGTCACCAGGATCGACCGCGGGTGCCGACGGATCGCCTGCCACACCGGGAACCGCTCGACACCACCGGAGGCGCGCAGCTCCTGGAACACCGGGGCGTCCTGGACACCGAGCCGGATGACCAGTCCGACCGCGACGATCACCGCCGAGAACAGGAACGGCAGTCGCCAGCCCCACGCCAGGAACGCGTCGTTGCCGAGCACCGTCCGCACGAGGGTGAAGACCCCGGTCGCCAGGAGCATCCCGCCCGCGGACCCCATCTGGGTGAATGCCCCGAACAGCCCCCGGTGCCGCACCGGTGCGTGCTCGACCGACAGCAGCGCCGATCCGCCCCACTCGGCACCCGCGGCGACACCCTGCAGCAGCCGCAGGACCACGAGCGCGACGACCGCCCCGACGCCGATCGTCGCCGCAGAGGGGATCACCCCGATGAGGGTCGACGCGATCCCCATGAGCACGAGCGACGCGACGAGCAGCTTCTTCCGCCCGATCCGGTCACCCAGGTGCCCGGCGACGATGCCGCCGAGCGGCCGTGCGACGAACCCGACGCCGTAGGTCGCGAACGACGCGATCACGCCCACGGCGGGCGTCACGGACGGGAAGAAGGTGGGGGCGAAGACGAGCGCCGAGGCCGTCGCGTACAGGTAGAAGTCGTAGTACTCGACGGTCGTCCCGACGAACGACGCGAGGGCGACGCGACGTCGGGTCGCGTTCGTCGGCGGATCGGTGGGACGGACGGGAGGCGCGGCTGCGGTCGTCTGGGTCGGCATGCCCAGGAGCATGGTCGCCGCCCGGCCGCGACGGAACACCGCCCGTAACGCGAGGTCACGTCATGACCGTCGGAGCGGCCTCCCCGGGGAGCATGGGGGCATGAGCGATGCACCGACCCGCCCGCTGCGCTTCGCGGCCTTCGTCATGAACACGACGTCGCACATCCAGCACGGCCTCTGGCGACACCCGGACGCGCGCCAGGCCGACTTCGACGACGTGACGCTGTGGACCGACCTCGCGAAGACGCTCGAACGCGGGAAGTTCGACGCGATGTTCTTCGCGGACGTCGTCGGGACGTACGGCCCCGCCCGCGGCGACTACGCGACGAACCTCCGCGAGGGCCTGCAGATCCCCTCGAACGACCCGTCCGTGCTGCTCTCCGCGCTCGCCGTGTCCACCGAGCACCTCGGCCTCGCGTTCACCTCGAGCGTCATCCAGGCGCACCCCTTCGACTTCGCCCGCAAGGTCTCGACCCTCGACCACATCACCCGCGGCCGCATCGGGTGGAACGTCGTCACGAGCGCCCTCGACAGCGCGGCCCGGAACTTCGGTGCCGACCGGCTCGAGGAGCACGACGAGCGCTACGCCTGGGCCGAGGAGTACCTCGAGGTCTGCGCGAAGCTCTGGGAGGGGTCGTGGGAGGACGACGCCGTCCTCAAGGACCCGGTGCGCGGGTACGCCGACCCGGAGAAGGTGCACCGCATCGACCACCACGGGAAGCGGTACGACGTGCAGGGGCCGCACCTCAGCGCCCCGTCGCCGCAGCGCACGCCGGTGTTGTTCCAGGCGGGGTCCTCGCCGGCCGGCCGGGCCTTCGCCGCGCGGAACGCCGAGGCGCAGTTCATCCTCACGTCGAACCGCGACGCCACCGAGCAGCTCATCCGCGAGACCCGCGACCTCGCCGCCGCAGCCGGTCGACGCCGCGAGGACATCGCGTTCTTCCTCGGCCTGACCTTCGTCACGGGGGCCACCGAGGCCGAGGCGAAGGCCAAGGAGGCCGAGATCGACGAGTACCTCGCGGCCGACGGCTTCCTCGTGCACTCGAACCTCGGCTTCGACCCCGACACCGGCGAGCCGCTCGACCCCGCGACGCCGCTGTCCGAGGTCCGGACCCACGCCGGCCAGTCGCACCTGCAGTGGCTCCGCGAGGCCGCCGGCGACCGCGAGCCGACCATCGCCGATCTGGCCCGGCTGTCCGCCAAGCTCCGTGCCCGCGTCGTCGGGACGCCCGAGCAGATCGCCGACGAGCTCGCCGCGTGGCAGCGCGTCGGGGTCGACGGGGTGAACGTCATCAACTGGACGCTGCCGGGCTCGTACGAGGAGTTCGTCGACCACATCGCGCCGACCCTGCAGGAGCGTGGGCTCATGCAGTCCGAGTACCGGGAGGGCACGCTCCGCGAGAAGCTGTTCGGTCACGCGCAGCTGCCGGGATCGCACCCGGCGCGGCGCTGGCGTGGCGCGTTCTCGGGCGGGGCCAGCGGGACCGGCGTGACCGGCGGCGAGGACGCACGTGACGCCGTGGAGGTGACCGCGTGACCGACGCGACGACGACCGGCGGGGCTGCTCCGCGCCTCCAGACCGACCGGCTCGCGGCGTTGCGGGACCACTTCGCCCCGGTCTTCGACCGCATCCGCGAGGGGGCCGTCGGGCGCGAGATGGCGTCCGGGACGCCGGGGGAGCGGGAGCTGCCGCACGCCGAGGTGCGGGCGCTGGCGGAAGCGGGCTTCGGTCGACTCCGCGTGCCCGAGGACCGCGGCGGGTCCGGGGTGACGCTCGTGGAGCTGGCGCACCTGGTGGCGGACCTCGCGGCGGCGGACTCGAACATCGCGCACCTGTGGCGCGGGCACTTCGGGTACACCGAACTCGTGCTCCTGCGTCCGGATTCGCCCGGTCGTGACGAGTGGCTGCAGCGGATCGTCGACGGGGCGGTCGTTGGCAACGCGACCTCGGAGCGGACCGGAACCACGCTCGCCGACATCTCGACGACCGTCGCGCCCGACGCCGACGGGACGTGGCGGCTCGACGGGCGGAAGTTCTACTCGACCGGCACCCTCTACGCCGACTGGATCTACCTGGCCGCCGACCGCGACGGTGAGCGGGTGACGTTCGCGGTGCCCACCGACGCTCCGGGCGTCACCGGGATCGACGAGATCGGAAGAGCACACGTCTGAACTCCAGTCACTGGAGCTGATC
>CAJYIG010000386.1 GCA_913774725.1 uncultured Curtobacterium sp.
GGGCCGAACCAGGGTCTCGACGCCGTCGTCCACGCTGCAGCTCGGTGTGCGGACCTCCCCGGGCTCCACTTCCGCTTCGTCGGCGACGGCCTCGCTGCCGATCGTCTGCGCGCCCTCGCGTCGGACCTCGGCGCTCCCAACATCTCGTTCGAGCCGCCGGTCGGTCGCGACCAGATGCCCGCCGTGCACTCCGGTGCCGACTTCGAGATCGTCGCACTGGCCGATGCCCCGATGTCCCCCATCACCATCCCCTCCAAGCTGCAGGACGCCATGGCGAACGGGGTCCCCGTGATCGCGGCCCTGCCCGGGGACGCCGCTGACCTGGTCAGCCGAGGATCGGCAGGACTGGTGGCGCGCCCGGGGGACGTCGACGCGATCGAGACCGCCTTCCGCGCCGCGCACGCGACCAGCGCCCCGGAACGCGAACGACTCGCCGTGAACGCCCGCGCCGTCGTCCGGACGCACATGCGCCCGGATGCGGCCATCGACCGCATCGAACAGATCCTCCGGGAGGCAGCCAGATGACCCCCTCCGTCCCGTCCCGTCCGTGGACGCGCTCGAAGCACGCGCTCGACCGAGTCGCAGCGGTCGTCCTCCTGGTCGTCCTGTCGCCGTTGCTGGCGCTCATCGCCGTCGCCGTCAGGTGCGAGGGGGCGGGGCCGGTCATCTACCGACAGGTGCGTCCCGGTCTGCACGGAGCACCGTTCCACATCGTCAAGTTCCGGTCCATGCGGCCCGACGCGGCGCTCGAACGGCTGGGTACCGACGGCGACCACCTGCGGATCACACGGCTCGGGCGGTTCCTCCGCGCGACGAGCCTCGACGAGCTCCCGAACCTGGTCAACGTCGCCCGCGGTGAGATGAGCATCATCGGGCCGCGGCCGCTGCTCATGTCGTACCTCGATCTCTACTCGGAGCACCAGGCGCGCCGCCACGAGGTCCGCCCCGGCATGACCGGCCTGGCGCAGGTGAACGGTCGGAACGAGTCGGACTGGGAGACACGCCTCGACCTCGACGTCGAGTACGTCGAACGGTGCTCCTTCGGGCTCGACCTCCGCATCCTCCTCGCCACGGTACGGACGGTCGTGACCAGGCACGGCGTGTCCGCCCCGGGGCACGCGACCATGACGCTCTTCCGCGGGGAGACCGCTCCGCAGAGCGAACACCGGGACGCCTCCCTGACCGCCTGACACTCCTCGCTCACCCCGCGCAGACCAGCGCGGTCTCCCGACCCGAAAGGAACCACCATGGACGTCCTCATCGTCGGCCAGGGCTACGTCGGCCTCCCGCTCGCGATGCGCGCTGCCCGTGCCGGGCACCGCGTGACCGGCATCGACCTCGACGATCGCCGCACCGCCGCGCTGGGCCGCGGGACCTCGTTCGTCGAGGACATCCCGGACTCCGAGGTGCAGCACGCCCTCGCACACCTGGGGTACCGAGCCGTCAGCGACTACGCGGACGTCGACCGGTTCGACGTCGCGGTGATCACCGTCCCGACACCCCTGACCGATTCGTTGCCCGACCTCCGGATGGTCGAGAGTGCTGCGCGCGCCCTGGCCCCCCTGATCGTCGACGGAGCGCTCGTGGTCCTCGAGTCCACCACGCACCCCGGGACCACCGAGGACCTGCTGGTCCCCATCCTCGAGGCCGGTTCCGGGAAGCGTGCCGGAGTCGACTTCTCCGTCGGCTACAGCCCGGAGCGCATCGATCCGGGCAACACCACCTGGCGTCTGGAGAACACCCCGAAGGTCGTGTCCGGCATCGACGACCGCTCCCTCGAACGCGTGCAGGCCTTCTACGGCGGACTCGTGGAACGGATCGTCCCCGTCGCCGGCACGCGCGAGGCCGAGCTCACGAAGCTGCTCGAGAACACCTTCCGACACGTCAACATCGCTCTCGTCAACGAGATGGCGATCCATGCAGAAGCGCTCGGTGTCGACATCTGGCAGGTCATCGAGGCAGCGTCGACCAAGCCGTTCGGGTTCATGCCGTTCACCCCGGGACCGGGCGTCGGAGGGCACTGCCTCCCCGTCGACCCGAGCTACCTGTCGTGGCAGGTGCGCAAGCAACTCGGCAAGCCGTTCCGGTTCGTCGAGCTCGCGAACGACGTGAACGAGCACATGCCGGACCACGTCGTCGAACGGGTGTCCCGGATCCTCAACGACGCCGGCCGAGCGGTTCGCGGTGCGCGGGTCCTCCTGCTCGGGCTGTCCTACAAGCCGAACACTGGTGACGTGCGCGAATCGCCCGCGATGCGGGTGCTCGAGCTCCTGTGCGAGCGGGGCGCTGCCGTGACGGCCGTCGATCCCCACGTGGAGGACCACCGGTGGCCGTCGACGGCAGCACGGGCCGTGGACCTCGACGCAGCGCTCGCCGACGAGCACGACGTGATCGTGCTCCTGACCGGGCACGCCGAGTTCGACCGTGACACGGTCCTGGACGCCGGCATCCCGGTGTTGGACACACGGAACGCACTGCGCTCCGCGACCCGGGCTGCGACGGAGCTCGTCGAGACGCTCTGACTCGGACGACACGAAGGAGCGGCACGGCGTGAGCCGTGCCGCTCCTTCGTGTCGTACCCGTTCCGTGTCGTACCCGTTCCGTGTCGTACCCGTCGCCCGGTGTCGTACCCGGAGAGGCTGGACCGCGCGCGACGCGTCAGTCGTCGAGCAGGTCGAAGACGTGCGGAGCCGTGGAGGACCGCCACCGGTCGTACACGTCGGCTGCCCGTCCAGCGCGCTCCGCCAGTCCCGCCGGGGAGAGCCCGGCCCACTCGCGCAGCACACGGGTCCACTCCGTCACGCCGCCGCCGGTGACGACCGACCCTCCGCCGTCCGCCAGACGGCTGGTCCAGGGCGTGGTGTCGGGGGCGAGGACGGGCCGCCCCATCGCGAGGGCCTCCGCGATCGTGCGGCCGAAGTTCTCGCTCGCCGAGGCCGTGATGAACGCATGTCCGCGGCGGATGGCTGCGAGACTCTCGGCACCGTCGAGCGGCCCGAGGAACCGGACGCGGACCTGCTCGGGCAGCGCTTCGGTGAGCCGTCGACACCGCTGCTCGTACGCCGGGTCCTGCGCCGGACCCGCGACGTCCAGGAGGACCGGTCGATCGATCCCGACGAGCGCTTCGAGCACGCGGTGGAGCCCCTTGTGCTCGACGAGTCGAGCCAGGAAGACCAGGTGGAGCCGGTCTTCGTCGGGCAGCGGCGCACGGATCGATCGTCGCGGCAGGTCGACCTCGTTCTCGCGGACGATCACCTCGAGTCCGGCTCCCATGAGTTCCCGGATGTGTCCGGCCTCGTCCGGCGACGACGCGTGCCACTGCACCCCGTCGTGCAGCCGGAGCAGCTTCGCGGCGGACAGGAACAGTCGCTTCCTCCGACCGCGGTGTGACAGGGCCGCCGGACTGCACTCTCCCCGCGGGGCGAGGAGCACCCGGGTCGGTCGGAGCAGCCGGACCCTGGTGAGCAGGAGCGGCAGGATCGAGAACGTCGGGTCCAGCAGGCTGTTGAGGTAGAGCAGGTCGGTCGGCCCGGACCGCCGGAGTGCTCGCGCGACGCGCACGGCTCCTCCGATGCCGTCGGCACGGACGTACTCGACGGCGCGACCCGGCTGGTCCGTGACGCGTCTGGTCGCCGTGAAGGGCTCGGTACTGCCGAGGTCGTGGTCACGCGTGACGACGTGCACCCGGTGGTCCGCGCCTGCAGCGGCGGTCAGCGCGTCCAACGTCCTCGCAGGACCACCGGCGAGGACCGCAGGGGTGAAGTACGGGGCCAGGACGGTGACGTTCACCGGACGGACCGTTCCGCGACGCGCTGCGCGACCGCACGCCACTGCGCGCGGGTCGCCGCGACGGAGAAGGACGCCTCGACGTGCGCGCGGCCCGCGACACCCATGCGATCGGCGCGTGCCGGGTCGCCGAGCACGAGCGCGACCGCCGCTGCGAAGCGCTCCGGCATGCCCTCGCCGGTGTCGACCAGCAGCCCGGTCAGGCCGTCCTGCACGACGTGACGGGCCCCACGGGTGTCGGTGGCGACGACGGGGAGCCCGCTCGCCATCGCCTCGAGGAGCACGATGCCGAGTCCCTCTTCGTGCGAGGCCAACGTGAAGACGCTGGCGGACCTGAGCAGCTCGACGACGACCCTCGGCTCGGGTGAGGCCAGCACGTCGACGTGCTCGTGCAGGCCGAGGGCGTGGAGGCGTCCGGCGTCGACTGCACGCAGGCCGTTGCGCCCGGCCAGGACGAGTCGACGGGTGACACCGTGCTGATCGCGGAGCAGGCGGTAGGCCTCGAGGAGCCCGCCGATGTTCTTCCGTTCGTCGTCGAGGCGACCGAGCATGACGATGGGTCCGGACTCGGCGCGGCGCTCGGGAGGGGAGAACCGTGCCGTGTCGACGCCGAACGGCAGGAGGTGGACCGGCGCGGCGGTCATCCCGGCGAGGACGTCGCGCATCCCCGGGTTCAGCGCGATGACCTCGTCCGCCACCCGGAGTCCTCGGACGTCGAGGCGCTGGACCACCCGGGTCGCGAGCCGACGCCAGGCGGCCGTCGGTCCACGTCCTGCGGCCAGCGCAGCCCGCCGTTCCTCCTCGACCAGGGTCGCGACGTTGAGCACGACCGGGACGTCGGTGCCGTGGAACACGTTCGCGAGCGCCGGGGAGCCGGCGACCACGAGCGCGACGTCCCGGTCGGCCACCAGGTCCGTCAACACGCGCCGCGGGAGGTACCGCGCTGGTTCGACCTCGCCGAGGTGTGCGCCGACGTCGTGGACGACCACGGAGCCGAGCGCACGTTCCTCGACCACCGGCCCCCGACGCCACGTGGAGGGTGCTCCGAGGCGACGGTGCTGCGGCGCGTTGCGGGAGGTCCGGACGGACACCACGCGGA